>JANMKS010000450.1:0-3161 GCA_031372155.1 Sphingomonas sp. | reverse complement strand
GTCATGCCCGGCATCAGGACATCGGTGATGATGAGCGCGGTGTCGGGATGCACCACGAGCAATTGCTGCGCTTCCATCGGCGAAGGGCAGGGGACCGCTTCGTGACCCAATTCGCCCAGCGCATCGATCGTGGCGGCAAGGACGCGCGCGTCATCCTCCACGACAAGCACCTTGGCGCCGCTCGACCGGGCGGCGGTCACGACATTGGCCTGCCGCTTGCGCGCCTGGCTCGCGGGAACCGCAGTGCTCCGCGGCAGATAGATGGAAACAGTGGTGCCCATGTTCGGTGCCGAATCGACCGCAATCGCACCGCCCGATTGCCGCACGAAGCCAAAGATTTGCGACAGGCCGAGCCCGGTGCCCTGGCCGACGGGCTTGGTCGTGAAGAACGGCTCGAACACGCGGTCCAATACGTCGCGCGCCATGCCCGTTCCCGTATCGCTGACGGTAATGCTGACATGGTCGCCGGCGCTCGCGCCCTCGATCTCGCCTTCGCGAAGAACGATATTCGACACGGCGATGCTCAGCGTGCCGCCGCGCACCATCGCGTCGCGCCCGTTTACGGCCAGGTTCAGGATCGTGTTTTCGAACTGATGCGGATCGACGAAGACCGGCCATGCACCCGCGAACGACAGGACGCGCACCTCGATCGTGTCGCCGATTGTGCGGTCGAGCAGATCGGACATTTCCGCAAGCAGCGTGTTCGGATCGATCGCAACCGGAAGCAGAGGCTCGGACCTGGAAAACGCAAGCAGTCGCTTGGTGAGCGCGGCGGCGCGGTTCGCACCTTCGAGCGCCGATTCCAGATTGCGGATCACGACCGCATTGGCACTTCCGATGCGCCGCTGCGCCAGCTCGATGCCCCCGATGACCACGGCGAGCATATTGTTGAAATCGTGCGCAATGCCGCCGGTCAGCTGCCCGATCGCCTCCATCTTCTGCGCCTGGCGAAGCCGCGCCTCGGTCGCCTCTCGCGTCGCCATTTCGGACAGCAACAGCTCGTTGACGTCACGCAGCTCGGCGGTCCGCGACTGGACCGCGACCTCCAGCTCGTCGTTGCGAACTTCTTCGGTCAGTCGGCGCGACCATGACTGGATCGCGGCATAGCCCACGAACCCCAATGCCACGACCAGCAACAGGCCCAGTCCCGACAATATCGCACCGAAGCGGTTCGAACGTTGTATCGTTGCCTCAGCCGCGGCAGTTCGCTGGTTCAGCACTGCGCGCTCGTTGTCGATGACCCGGTC
The DNA here is from genome assembly GCA_031372155.1 of Sphingomonas sp. Taxonomy (GTDB): domain Bacteria; phylum Pseudomonadota; class Alphaproteobacteria; order Sphingomonadales; family Sphingomonadaceae; genus Sphingomonas_O. The sequence goes on along the minus strand of JANMKS010000450.1, from coordinate 1,914 downwards.
GATAAGGTTTCCGATGCGTGCGAGTGTCTCCGACTTTCCCGCTCCGTAGTAACGTGCCAGCGCCGCCGGGTTCTGGCCATAGTTGGTGCGAAGTGCGACCGCCGCGAGCTCGCTTCCGCGTGCCGTATAGGCCTGGCGCAATTCGTCGATCAGGGTTTGCGCTGCCCGATTGTTCACCTGCTGGTCGAGCCGGTCGATCAGCAAGCCGGCGCGCCGCCAGTCATCGAAGTAGATTCTGCCGATATTCTTGTCACCGCTCATCACGAAGCGGCCAAGTGCAGCCTCCGACTGTCCGACTGTCGCGTCGAGCGTGCGCCCGAGGATCATCACCTCGTAACTATGCTGCTGCCATCCCAGCGCCGCATCGCGTTCGCGTGTCGCCGACCTGAGCGTGACGACCAAAGCGATGATGGTGGCGAGCGCAATGCCCGCGCCGACCAGCCCCGCGAGGAACCACCAGCGTGTACGATTTTCGGCCGTTGCCCCGCCCGCGTCGTTCATACGCAATCTATGTAAACCAGCTTGATGCTCTTGAACAGTTTCAGTTTATCGCAGCCGCCGCGCGTCCCGATGCTGCGAATTGAACAAGTATAGTATCGACTTCTTCGGATGAATGATCGGCGCACAGCGAACACCGCAACAGGAACATGCCCGCAGGCGTCGCAGGCGGGCGCGCAAGGTTTACATACACGCCGCGTTCGAGCAGCCCCTGCCACACCGCGACTGCTTGTGCCTGGTCGGTCAGGATAACGGCAATGATCGCCGACTGCGGCGTCTCGGTACCGAGCGTGTAGCCGAGGTCGCGCAAACCCTTGTGAAGCCGCTTAGAATTTTCCCAAAGGTGCGCGCGCTTGTTGCCCGAATGCATCAGCTTGCGGATCGAAGTCGCTGCGGTCGCGACCACGCTGGGCGGGAGCGAAGCGGTGAAGATATACGGCCGGCTGACGAGGCGGAGCACTTCGAACTTCGGATGATTCGATACCACGAACCCGCCGACCGTGCCCACGGACTTCGAAAATGTGCCGACGACGAAATCGATGTCGTCGGACACGCCCATTTCCTCGAAGACGCCGCGTCCGTGTTCGCCGAAAAAGCCCATGCCGTGTGCTTCGTCGCACATGATCATCGCGCCGTGCTTCTTTGCGACCGCGACCATTTCAGGGAGCGGCGCGACGTCGCCCATCATCGAATACACGCCCTCTAGGATGACGAGCTTGCCTGCCTCGAGTGGCAACCGTCCGAGCCGCTTGTCGAGATCCTCGACCGAATTGTGGCGGAACCGAACGACTTCGGCGTCGCCCATCTTGCAGCCGTCATAGATCGACGCATGGCTGTCGGCGTCGAGAATGATGTATTCGCCCCGCCCGGCAATGGCGGAAACGAAACCGAGGTTCGCCTGATATCCTGTCGAAAACACCATCGCGAACCTGGTGCCGTAAAACTCCTTCAGTGCCTCCTCGACTTCACGGTGCCCCTGATAGGTGCCGTTGAGGACGCGGCTGCCCGTTGTGCCCGCACCAAATTCGTCGAGCGCATCCTTGCCCGCCTGAATCACATCGGGGTCGAACGTCATGCCCATATAATTGTACGTGCCGAGCAGGATCGTTTCCTTGCCCGAGATCACGGCGCGCGTCGGCGACAGCACCTTTTCCATGACGATCGAAAACGGGTCGCGGACACCGGTATCGAGCAGCGCCTGCCGCTCGTCGATCAGCGCATCGAACTTCGAAAAAAGATCGGTCATCGCTTCAACTTCACCACCGCATCGACCAATTGCCCCACGCTTTCGATATCGGCCTGCATATTCATCGTGATCGTGATGTCGAATTCGTCTTCCACTGCGGCGACGAAGTCCATCACGGTCAGCGAATCCCACTCGAGGTCACCCATGAAGGTCGTCGCTTCACTTAGCGC
>JANMKS010000421.1:0-8138 GCA_031372155.1 Sphingomonas sp. | reverse complement strand
GAAAATCCGAACAAGCCCGACATCAACAAGGTGTCGATCACGCCGAGCAACGAAGTGACCTGGAACGGCTCGCCGATCGATCTCGTGACGCTGCGCCAGTATCTTGACAGCACGCGCGTCATGACGCCGGAGCCCGAATTGCACGTCCAGCCCGATCCCAACGCCCGTTACGACACGGTCGATCAGGTGCTGGCTGTCGTCAAGAAGTCGGAGATTACCAAGCTAGGCTTTGTCAGCAATGAACAATACGCTAACTTCGGGAAGTAGCATTCACGATAACTTTTGAAGGGGCGGTCCGGCGACGGGCCGCCCTTTTTTCTTGTTACGGCCCAAATTGTATGATGTGATAACATTTCATCAGCAGGGAGGACGACGTGGCCGCTTCGCTCGCACAAGGAAATGACGACCCCATCGGGGAAATGAACACCACGCCGCTGATCGACGTTATGCTCGTTTTGTTGGTCATGTTCATCATCACCATCCCTCTTCAGTCGCACGCCATTAAGATCGACGTCCCCACGGGGGAACCTCCCGAAATTGTGGTGGAGCAATCACCGGTGAACAAGGTCGCGATAGATCAAGCTGGAGTTGTGCGTTGGAACGGCTCGCCGATCGATCTCGTGACGCTACGCCAGTATCTCGACAGCACGCGCGTCATGACGCCCGAACCCGAATTGCACGTCCAGCCAGACCCCAACGCCCGCTACGATACGGTCGATCAGGTGCTGGCCGTCGTCAAGAAGTCGGAGATTACCAAGCTGGGCTTTGTCGGTAACGAGCGATACGCCAACTTCGGTAAAGAGTAAGATCCCGATCCTGGCATGAACAGGCGGCCCGGCAACGCGCAGCCTTTTTGATTGTGACACCAAGTCCGTCACCCCGCCGTGGCCGGGGCCCAGCCGACCGTCGCTTCAGCGGTGCTACCGAGTTTCGAGCGCGGATGGGGCGGCTAAGCCGCCAACCCCTCGAATTGCAGCCGCGCCAACCGTTCGTACAAGCCGCCGCCCCGGTTGAGGCTTTCGTGCGTGCCTTCCTCGATGATGCGGCCGTTCTCCATCACGATGATCCTGTCGGCTGCCCTGACAGTTGCGAGGCGGTGCGCGATGACGATCGTGGTGCGGTCCGCCATCAGCCGCTCGAGCGCGTCCTGCACCAGCCGCTCGCTCTCGGCGTCGAGCGCCGAGGTTGCCTCATCAAGCAGCAGGATCGGCGCGTCGCGCAGAATCGCGCGCGCAATCGCCATCCGCTGGCGCTGTCCGCCCGAAAGCCGCGCCCCGCTCTCACCCATGAAGGTGTCGAGCCCGTCGGGCAGCTTGCGCAGGAACTCCGACGCATTGGCGGCGTCGGCGGCTGCCCACAGCGCGGCGTCGTCGCTTTCCCATTTGCCGTAACGCAGGTTGTCACGTGCGGACGCGGCAAAGATCACCGTTTCCTGCGGGACCATTGCGATGCGCTGCCGCACCCAGGCCGGGTCGGTCGTCGGCAATGCAACGCCATCGACGCTCACGCTTCCCGATGCGGGATCGTAAAATCGCTGGATCAGCTGAAACAACGTCGATTTGCCTGCGCCCGATGGTCCCACCACCGCAACCGTCTCGCCCGGCTCGATATGCAGCGTAAAATGATCGAGTGCGCTGACGTCCTGCCGGGTCGGATAGCGAAAGACGACATCGTCGAAGGCGACGCGCCCCTGCGCCGGCTCGGGCAAACGGACGGGGTTCGAAGGAGCGGCAATTCCCGGTTGCTCCTGCAGCAGTTCGCCCAGCCGTGCCGCAGCCCCGGCGCCGCGCAGCAACTCTCCATAGACCTCGGTCAACGCGCCGAATGCCCCTGCGACCAGCCCCCCGGTCAGCACGAAAGAGGCGATCGCGCCCCCCGTCATGCGCCCGGCCTGCACGTCGAGTGCGCCTTCCCAGAGCACGAGCACGATCGACCCGAAGATCAGCAGGATGACCGCGAACGTCATTACCGCACGAAGCGAGATGCGGCGCTGTGCGGTCGCGAACGTCGATTCTGCGGCGTCGCGGATCCGTCCGGCCTCGCGCTTCTCCTGCCCGAAGGCCTGCACCACCTTCATCGCCCCCAGGATTTCGCTCGCGGTCGATCCGACGTCGGCGATGCGGTCCTGGCTCTTGCGCGACAGTGTGCGAAGGCGCGAACCGATGAACATGATGGGGAGGATGACGACCGGGATCCCAAGGACCAGGAACGCGGCGAGCTTTGGCGAAAGATAGAACAGATAGCCGAGTCCAGCCGTGCCGGTCAGCACGTTTCGCAATGCCACCGACAACGTCGTTCCCACGATCAACTCGATGACCGATGTGTCGGCCGTCAGTCTCGACGAAATCTCTGAAGGCCGGTTTTCCTCGAAATAGCTGGGCGACAGGCGCAGCAGGTTTTCCTGCACCGCGATCCTGAAATCGGCGACCACCCGCTCCCCCAGCCACGACACGAAGTAAAAGCGCAGTGCGGTCGCGAACGCGAGCACGCTGACCACAATCAGCAGCAGGCGAAAGCCCTGACCGATGTCGCCCCCGGCGCCCGCAAAGCCCTTGTCGATGACGACACGCATGCCGACCGGAATCGCGACCGTCGCGCCCGATGCAATCGCAAGTGCGAGCAGCGCGCAGGCGATATGCCCGGGATAGGCAGCGGCGAACCTCCAGACCAGGCGAAGGTTACCGATCTTGCGATTGCCGTTTGGCTTTTGGGGAGGTGTTGACACGGCCCTGCGCCTAGCAGCGTTCCCGCCATGGCTCAACTTGGTCCAATGATGCGTTGCAACATGAGTGAAAGCAGGCGTAACACCGGTCCTGCTACCATATCAGGAAACACCGATTGCTCTATAACGTCTATGAAATGCAGCGCGGATGGCTCGCCGGCGCGAGTGCATGGGCCAATATGGGGGCCGAATTGCTCCAGTCCCCTTCGCACCCCGCAAGCTATTTTCCGGGCGGCCCCGTCATGGCTTCGGCGCTCGAAGTGTTCGCACATGCAGCAGCACCGCGCGGGAAACCGGCCTTCGGGCTGACGTCGACACTGGTCGACGGCCAGACGGTCGCGGTGCACGAGCAGATCGTGCTGCAAAAGCCGTTCGGGCAGCTGAAACGCTTCGTGAAGGACGGCGTGGAGGGTGCACCGCGCTTGTTGATCGTTGCCCCGATGTCAGGGCATTTCGCAACGCTGTTGCGTGGAACGGTCGAGCGCATGCTTCCCGGACATGACGTTTATATCACCGACTGGCGGGACGCGAAGGCGGTTCCACTTGCCGACGGCAGTTTCGATCTCGACGACTATATCGATTATCTCGTGGAGTTCATGGAGGCGATCGGGCCGGGCGCGCACATGCTCGCGGTCTGCCAGCCGTCGGTCCCATGTTATGCCATGGCCTGCCTCATGTCGGCGCAGAAGCACCCGTGTCGTCCGAAGACGCTGACGCTGATGGGCGGTCCCATCGACACGCGCGAAGCGCCGACCGCGGTAAACGACGTCGCGACCGAGCGCCCGCATGCCTGGTTTGCCCAGAACGCGATCCAGACGGTTCCGTTCATGTACCCGGGTGCGGGACGAAAGGTGTATCCGGGTTTCCTGCAATTGACGGGCTTCCTGTCGATGAACCTCGGCAGCCACCTCGAAAGCCATTTTGCGATGTTCAAGGACTTGGTGAAGGGCGATGACGACGCCGCCGACGCGACCAAGGATTTCTATGACGAATATCGCAGCGTCGCCGACATGACGGCCGAGTTCTACCTGCAGACGATCACGACCGTGTTCCAGGATCACAGCCTGCCGAAGGGCGAGATGATGCACCGTGGCACCCGTATCGATCCCGCCGCCATTACCGACATCGCGCTCCTCGCGATTGAAGGCGAACGCGACGATATTTCGGGGCTGGGCCAGACGCAGGCGGCGCTGAAGATCGCGACCGCGCTAACCGGCACCATGAAGAAATATTACATGGCGCCAGGTGCGGGTCATTACGGCATTTTCAACGGATCGAAATGGCGCACGAAAATCGCGCCCGTCGTCGAACAATGGATCGCGGCGCACGATCGATAGCCGTGCGCCGCAGCCGATTTACAATGTGACTTCGGCAACCTTGTTCTGATAATCCTTCTTGGGATCGACACCGAGCAGCGCCTTCACGCCCGCGACGACGCTCGACCCGTCCAGCCAGATTTGCGCGCGTTCGGCATCGAGCCGCAGCAGGGCAAGCTTGGGATCATCCTTGCCGCCCTCATACCAGGCCGCGACATACGGGTTCCACAAGCGGTCGATCGTCGCGCGGTTGTTATCCAGGCTGAGCGAGCCGTGGATGGTGGCCCAGACATCGTGGCCCTTCGACACGAAGTGCGCCATCGCCCGATTGCTCTGCCGCATCGCGCCGATCATATCGTTGTCCTTGGACGCGAAGAAATAGATCGGCCCGCTGTCGTCACCTTCGATCTGGGCCGTCATCGGTCGCGCATGCCCGTCTTCGACCCCGTCGAGGCCAAGGAACATCGTCATGTCGGACTTCAGGGCTTTCCAAAACTTCGCTTTGATCTCGGCTTCGTCGGCCACGTCTCTTCTCCTGATGGATGTCAGGGGCGTAACGGTCGAATGCCGGGGGTGTTCCCGTCCTTAAAGCACCTCGAACAACCCGGCCGCGCCCATGCCGCCGCCGACACACATCGTAACGACGACATACTTTGCCCCGCGCCGCTTGCCTTCGACAAGCGCATGGCCCGTCATGCGCGCGCCGCTCATGCCATAAGGGTGGCCCACCGAAATCGCGCCGCCGTTGACGTTGAGCAGGTCCATCGGGATGCCGAGCGTGTCGGCGCAATACAGCACCTGGACAGCAAACGCCTCGTTCAGCTCCCAAAGGCCGATGTCGTCCATCGTCAGGCCGTTTGCCTTCAACAGTTTGGGGATGGCGAACACCGGTCCGATGCCCATTTCGTCGGGCTCGGTTCCGGCAACTGCCATGCCGACATAGCGACCAAGCGGCGTCAGCCCTTTACGCGACGCGACCGATGCTTCCATCACGACGCTTGCCGATGCGCCGTCCGACAGCTGAGAGGCGTTGCCCGCCGTGATCGTCATGTCGGGCCCCAGAACCGGGCCGAGCGACTTCAGCCCCTCCAGCGTCGTGTCCGCGCGGTTGCCCTCGTCCTTGCCGAGTGTAACCTCCTTGTGGGTGACTTCCTTGGTTTCCTTGTTCACAACCGCCATCGTCGCCGTCACGGCCACGATCTCGTCATCGAACTTGCCAGCAGCCTGTGCGGCAGCAGTGCGCTGCTGCGACTGGAGCGCATATTCGTCCATCCGGTCGCGCGAAATGCCATAGCGTTTGGCAACGATCTCGGCGGTTTGCAGCATGGGCATATAGATGTCCTTGTGCATCGCCATCAGTTCGGGGTCGGGCGCGACGCGCATCTGCGGCGTCTGAACGAGGCTGATGCTCTCCACCCCGCCGCCGACGCATACGTCCATGCCGTCGATGATCACCTGCTTGGCGGCGGTTGCGATCGCCATCAGGCCGCTTGCGCACTGGCGGTCGACCGACATGCCACTGACCGTCGTCGGCAATCCTGCGCGCAACAAGGATGTGCGCGCGATGTTGCCTGCCTGATGCCCCTGCTGGAGCGCAGAGCCGAACACGACGTCCTCGACCTCGGCACCTTCGATACCGGCGCGCTCGACCGCCGCCTTGATCGCGTGGCTGGCAAGCGTGGGTGACGGCAGGTTGTTGAAGGCACCGCGATAGGCACGGCCGATCGGGGTGCGGGCGGTCGAAACGATAAGGGCGTCGCGCATCTTGATACTCCTAAACGAAAAACTGGCTGATCCACTCGGCGATCAGGGCGGGCTTGTCCTCGCCTTCGATCTCGAGCGTGAATTCGACGATCTGCTGGTACTGTCCCGGTCGCTTCTCCTCGACCGCGAGCAGCCTGAGATGTCCGCGTACGCGCTTGCCCGAGCGGACAGGCGACAGGAACCGTGTCTTGTTGCCCCCGTAGTTGACGCCCATCTTTATCCCGTCGACGCGCGGCATGTCGGTCATCTGCGTCAGCACCGGCATAAGCGACAGCGATAGGAAGCCGTGCGCGATCGTGCCGCCGAACGGCGTCTGCGCCGCCTTGACGGGATCGACGTGGATGAACTGATGGTCTCCGGTCGCGTCCGCGAACTTGTCGATCATCGCCTGATCGACGGTAAGCCATTCTGATGTTCCAAGGGGCTGCCCGGTCATCGCCTTCAATTCGTCAAAGGTCACTGTCGCCATAGTGCAATCCCCGCGCAACTTTATTACAAGACTCTCACACCTTGTCCCGCGCCATTAGAACCGCGCAAAAGCCCGAGTCAAAAGCCATGGTTTCCGCAACGTCCGATTTCGCCAGGTTGCACCGCGCTTCCGAACCGCACGTGCTCGCGCCCCTTCTCCAGCGCGCGAAAGTGAGCCCGGTCGAGCGCGAGGGCATTGTCGCGCGCGCGTCCGGATTGCTTGCCGACCTTCGTGCGGCGCAGTCGTCGGGCTGGGTCAACCAGTTCCTCCAGGAATACCGGCTGAACACGTCCGAAGGGGTCGCGCTGCTCAGCCTGGCCGAGGCTTTTCTGCGTGTGCCCGACCCGGAAACCGCTGACGCTCTCATCGCCGACAAGCTGGGCGACGCCGACTGGAAGGCGCACAAGGGCAAGTCTGCATCGGGGCTTGTCAACGTCGGCACCTGGGGCCTCGTCATCGGGCGCGCGCTCGTCAGCGAAAAGGAAGAGGCAGGCGTGCTCCGCCGCCTGATTTCGCGCGCGGGAGAACCATTCGTGCGGCAGGCGGTCGGCGCGGCGATGAAGATGATGGGCGAAATTTTCGTGATGGGCCGCACCATCGATGAAGCGACGCGGCGCATGGCGAAGCCCGAAAACAAGGGCTTTACGGCAAGTTTCGACATGCTGGGCGAGGCGGCACGCACGTATCCCGACGGCGAACGCTATCTGAAGTCTTACGCCGACGCCATTGCAGCGGTCGGCCGGTCGCCGGGGGCGGGGCACTCGATCTCGGTCAAGCTCTCCGCGCTTCATCCGCGTTACGAGGTGGCGCACTGGGAGGCATGCGTTCCTGCGCTTACCGCAATGCTCGAAGGGCTGGCGACGCAGGCGGCCAGCGCGGGTATCGCGCTGACCGTCGACGCCGAAGAGTCCGAACGGCTCGAGATGAGTTTGGAGATCATCGAGAACGTCGCAACCCTGCCAGCGCTGAAGGGTTGGGACGGTTTCGGCATGGCGGTGCAGGCATACGGAAAGCGTGCCCGCCCGGTCATCGCATGGGCCGACGCCCTTGGCGCACGCACTGGCCGCCGCATCGCCGCACGCCTCGTCAAGGGCGCGTATTGGGACAGCGAGATCAAGCGCACGCAGGAAGCGGGGCTGTCGGACTATCCGCTGTTCACGCGCAAGGCATCGACCGACGTCAGCTACATGGCGGTCGCCCGTGACATGCTGGAGGCGAAAAACATCTACCCTGCGTTCGCCACGCATAATGCGCTGACCGTGGCGACGATCCTCGAGTGGGCGGATGTCAGCCGCGATTTCGAATTTCAGCGGCTGCACGGCATGGGCGAAGGGCTCTACGAACGCCTCGTGCGCGAGGACGGCTATCACTGCCGGATTTATGCGCCCGTTGGTGGGCACCGCGACCTGCTCGCCTACCTCGTTCGCCGCCTGCTGGAGAATGGCGCGAACTCGAGCTTCGTTCATCAGCTGGCCGATGAAAACCTCAGCGACGCCGACCTCCTCGCCGATCCGGTTGCAAGGATCGCAGCCGTGGGCGCAAGCAGGCACCCGAATATCCCGCTTCCCCAGGACATCTTCGGCGAACGCCGAAACTCGACCGGTATCGACCTTCAGGATCGCACGATTCTCGCCGACACCCGAGCGCAGCTCCGTCACCCCGGCGAAGGCCGGGGCCCAATCGTTCCAGAGTGGATAGACCCCGGCCTCCGCCGGGGCGACGTGGTGGGAACGGCACAGACCGCATTTACCGCCTGGTCCCGCACACCCTTGGACGATCGTGCAGGTGCACTCGAACGCCTTGCCGATCTGCTCGAAGCCAACCGCATCGAACTCATGGCAATCCTCGTCGATGAGGCGAAGAAGAC
>JANMKS010000413.1:0-3471 GCA_031372155.1 Sphingomonas sp. | reverse complement strand
CCTGATCGCCCATGCGGTGCGGGCGTATCGTCCCTGATCAGTCACGCAATCGCAACGTTAATGCCTTGCAAATCCAACATTGCTGTCATGCAGCATCGTTAACGGACCCCCAACACCAATGGGGGAATCACAATGCGTATCGTTATCGCCGGGTTGCTTGCGGGCACTGCATTCTGGGTTGCTCCGGCACTGGCGCAGTCGGCGCCTGATGCCGAGGCCGAAAGTGCCGACATTATCGTGGTTGGGCGCGGCGAAACGCGTCAAGTACAGGAGCTTCAGCAGGAAGATCTGAGCATCCTCACGCCGGGGACAAGCCCCTTGAAAGCGATCGCGAAACTGCCCTCGGTCAATTTTCAGGCAGCCGACGCATTCGGCAATTACGAATGGGCGCAGCGCGTCTCGATTCGCGGCTTCAACCAGCAGCAACTCGGCTTCACGCTCGACGGCATTCCGCTCGGCGATGCGAGCTATGGCAATACCAACGGCCTCCACATCAGCCGCGCGATCATTACCGAGAACATCGGCAGCGTGCGCGTGTCGCAGGGCGCCGGCGCGGTCGGTACCAATGCGACGAACAATCTGGGCGGGACGATCGAATTCTTTTCACGCGATCCATCCGAAGAACTGAGCGTCGATGGATCGGCGACTTATGGCAGTGACAATACCTATCGCGGGTTCATCCGGCTCGACACCGGGAGCATACAGGGCGCGCGGCTTTCGGCGTCATACGCGCAGTATTCGACCGACAAGTGGAAGGGCGAAGGCGTCCAGCGCAGCGAGGCATTCAATGCCAAGGCCGTAGTGCCCGCGGGTGCCGCCACCGTTTCAGCAACGTTTAGCTATTCGAACCGGGTCGAGCAGGATTACCAAGACTTGAACCTCGAGATGATCGGGCGGCTGGGGTATAACGCCGACAATATCGCGGACAATTACACGCTCGCGGTGTTGCTCGCCGATATCGGTGCGAACCGGGGTGAGACGGGCGCGCCGGCACTGAACCCGGCGGCGGGAACGGTCTATCCCGCGCCGTACAAGTTCATCGACGATGCCTATTACGACGCATCTGGACTGCGGCGCGACTACCTCGCCTCGGTCGGGTTCACGGTTCCGGTCGGCGAGCAGCTTACCTTTGCGGCGCGGGGGTACTATCACGACAACGAGGGTCAGGGCACGTGGTTCACGCCCTATGTGCCGAGCCCGACCGGAGTGCCGATATCGGTGCGGACGACCGAATACGACATCCTCCGCAAGGGCGCGTTCGCGACGATCACGCACACGCTCGACTGGAACACGCTGACCGTGACGGGATGGTTCGAGGACAATGATTTCCACCAGGCGCGACGCTTCTATGCGCTCGGCAGCCGGACCGATCCGGTGCGAAGCGCGCGAAAGTTTCAGCGCAATCCGTTTTTCACGCAATGGGAATACGACTTCAACACCAAGACCTATCAGTATTCGGTCGAGGATCAGGTGACATTGGGCGATGTGACGATCGCGGTCGGGTCAAAAGGGTTCCTCGTCAAGAACAAGGCAGTACCCGTGATCGCAGGCGCGCTCGCGTCAGGCGAAATCCAGTCGGAGGACTGGTTCCAGCCGCACGCTGGCGTGACCTACACGCTGAGCGACAATGCCGAGCTGTTCGCCGGGTTCACGCAAGTGACACGTGCTTTCACCAGCGCATCGACGGGCGGGCCATTCGCAACGACGCAGGCCGGGTTCAACGCGATCCGGTCGACGCTGAAGCCCGAGGAATCGGACACCTATGAAGGCGGTGCGCGCTTCAAGGGGCGCGGGTTCAACCTTCTGGCGGGCGTGTACTACGTGAACTTCCGCAACCGGTTGCTGGGTCTGGCGACGGGTGCGGGCATCATCGGCAATCCGGCGGTATTGCAGAATGTCGGCGACGTGCGGTCGTACGGCGTAGAGCTGGCGGGGGAGGCGAAGGTGATGAACGCGCTCAGCATTTTTGCATCATATAGCTACAACGACTCGACCTATCGCAACGACGTGTTCAACGGCGTCGGCGTCCTGATCGCGGCGACGAAGGGCAAGACCGTGGTCGATGCGCCTGAGCATCTTGCCAAGCTCGAGCTGGTCTATGACAGCGGACCGGGGCCGTTCGGACGGGTCGGGGTAAACTATATGTCGAAGCGGTACTTCACCTATGAGAACGACCAGTCCGTGCCGGGACGCGCGATCGTCGATGCCACAATCGGATACCGGCTGAACAACCGTATCGAGATACAGGCAAATGCGACGAACCTGTTCGACAAGGCGTATGTCGCGACCATCGGATCGAACGGCTTCGGCAATCGCGGCGACAACCAGACGCTGCTCGCGGGCGCGCCCCAGCAGTTCTTCGTGACCGTCAAGGCGGGCTTCTGATGGCGGTTACGCGCCGCGCGCTGGTCGCGGGGGCAGGTGCACTGGCCGCCCTGCCCGTGCTTCCCGCCGCGGCGCGTGACGCCCGGCCGCTGTCACGGATTGCGTTCGGGTCATGCGCGCATCAGGACAAGCCGCAGCCGATCTGGGGCCGGGTCAACGCGTGGAACCCTGAGCTGTTCGTGTTCCTGGGCGACAATATCTACGGCGACACGACCGACATGGCGGTCATGCGCGCCAAGTACGACAAGCTCGCGGCCAAGCCGGGGTTCCGCGAATTGCGTACGAAGTCCGACGTCATCGCGATCTGGGACGACCATGACTTCGGCGTCAACGACGGCGGCCGCGAATATCCGATGAAGCAACAGTCGAAAGACCTGTTCTGCGAATTCTGGAACGAGGCTGCCGATAGCACGCGGCGGTCACGCGAAGGGCTCTACACAAGCTATATCTATGGCCCGCCGGGCAAGCGCGTGCAGGTCATCCTGCCCGACAATCGCTGGTTCCGGTCGGGGCTGCTGGGGGTCAGCGAGGAACCCAAGGATCGCGGTCCGTATCTGGTCAACCCCGACCCGAAAGCGACGATGCTGGGCGATGTCCAATGGACTTGGCTCGCCGAGGAATTCCGTAAGCCCGCCGAAATCCGCATCTTTGCGTCGTCGACGCAGGTGCTCGCCGACGCGCCGGGATATGAGGCTTGGATCAACTATCAGTCCGACCACCAGCGGCTGCTCGACCTCATTCGCTTTGCGCGGGTCGACGGGGTGATCATGATTTCGGGCGACACGCACTATGCCGAGCTGTCACGCTTGAGCGAAGGCACGAGGTACCCGCTCTATGACTTGACTTCATCGGGCTTGACGCAAGTGTGGGAGTTTCTCGGTCCCAACCGCCTGCGCGTCGGCGAAGGTTTGCTCGCGCAGAATTACGGGCGGATCGCAATCGACTGGACCGTACGAGACCCTGCGATTCGGCTCGAGGTTGAGGCGGTGGACGGGCGCGTGCCGATCGCGCTGGACCTGACGCTGTCGCAATTGCGCGGGTAGTCAGCCCTGCCTTGCGTCGCCGTATCGCGCTGCTAAGACACGG
>JANMKS010000392.1:0-4494 GCA_031372155.1 Sphingomonas sp. | reverse complement strand
CGTCCACATCGGGTCGCGTCTTCGCAAACCCGCCCGCTTCGGCATAGGGCGTCGTCAGCGGGCCGGTCCGCTTGCGAAGCCACTGCACGATGTGGAGTGCACTCGTCAGGGTGCCGCGCAGCGATTGACCCATGAAGTGATATCCGCCGGTCTCATACCCCGCGACATAATCGATATGATCCTGAAGGTTGCTGCCAACATCGGCACGGTCGATCAGCACGTCGACGCCGTTCGCCTTCAGGTGCTCGCCCGGCCCGATGCCGGAAAGCATCAGCGTTTGCGCAGTTCCGAACACGCCCCCGGCGAGCACGACCGCGCGGCGCGCACGGACGCTGCCGGTTGCTCGTCCGCGCCGCACCTGCACCGTCGCGGCGCGACCGCCCTCGAACCCGACCCTGTCCGCGAGCGTATCGGTCATCACGTGGAGGCGACCCGAGGCCCGCGCGGGTTCGACATACGCGCGACCCGCCGACCAGCGCTCGCCGCCCTTCTGCGTTACCTGATACATGCCGACGCCTTCGAATTGCGCGCCGTTGAAGTCGTCGTTGCGCGGCAGTTGGATTGACGCCGCCGCTTCGACGAACTCCAGGCTTCCCGGGTGGGGATGCTTCTGGTCCATGACGTTGAGCGGCCCGCCGCTTCCGTGCCACGTGCTCCCGCCGCGCTCGTTATTCTCCGCCCGCCGAAAATAGGGCAGCACGTCGTCGTATGACCAGCCGGTCGCACCGAGCGCGTCCCAATTATCGTAGTCCCACTTGCATCCCCGGATATAGACCATCGCGTTGATGGCGCTCGACCCGCCAAGGCCGCGACCGCGCGGTTGGTAACCGGTGCGCCCGTTCAGCCCCTTTTGCGGCACCGTCTCGTACCGGTAATTCGACTTGTCGGGAATGAACGGCATCATTCCCGGCGCCTTGATTGGGAAGATGTTGTTGTGCCCGCCCGCTTCGATCAGGCAGACGCTGTACTTGCCGCCTTCGCTGAGCCGTCCGGCGGCGGCGCTTCCGCCCGATCCGCCGCCAACGACGACGATGTCATACTCTCCGAACGCTTCCGCCAATCTTCCCGCTCCTGCCATCGGTGCCGGATCATGTCCGACGTTTCCCGCGATCCGTCGTGACTCCACCCGGGTGGTGCCAGCAGATAATTGAGCTTGTAACGGAGCGGCGCACTCCACAAGTCCCGCGCGATGCCGATCCACTCGTGAAACACGCTCCACAGGAGGTTGAACGAGCCGAGGTTCTTCACGATGCCGTAACGGCATTTCTCTTGGCGGTCCTCTGCCGTGAAGCTGCCGAATAATTTATCCCAGACGATGAAGACGCCTGCGTAATTGCGGTCGAGGTAGCGCGGGTTGGTGGCGTGGTGCACCCGGTGATGAGACGGCGTGTTCATCACCGCCTCAAACCAGCGTGGACAGCGGTCGACGACTTCGGTGTGTATCCAGAATTGATAGATCAGGTTGAGCGCACCGACGAAGAACAGCATCGGCGGCGGAAACCCGAGCAGCAGCGGCCACAGCCGAAACAAGAAGCTTGCCGACAGAAACCCGGTCCAGGTCTGGCGGAGTGCGGTCGACAGATTGTAATGCTGGCTCGAGTGGTGATTGACATGGGCGGCCCAGAACCATCGGACCCGGTGCGCCGCGCGGTGGAACAGGTAATAGTTGAAATCGTCGAGCACGAAAGCGACCGGCCATGCCCACCAGACATAGGGAATGTCGCCGACACGATGATCGTGCAGCCACGTGGCCATGACATAGATCGCACCGATCGTCAGCGCACCTGCAACGGTACTGCCGAGCCCCATCGCAAGCGAGGTCAGCGTGTCCTTGGCTTCATAATGGGTGCGGTCGCGCGCGCGCACCACGAACATTTCGATAAGGATGAGCAGGACGAACCCGGGCACGGCATAGTCGACCGGGTTGGGCAGGGCAGAGGCGGTCACTTCACGTTCCGAAGGCCCGCAGCCCAGTTCGACGCGGCATTGCCCAGATCAAGCGTGATGCGCCCGAACGCGCGCTCGCCGGTGCCGAGCGTCAGCAGCGTCTGGTCGAGCCGCGCATCGAGCGGCGGGCGGAGCAGGCGCGTCACGAAATGTACCCCGTGACGCCGGATCAACAGGTGCCGTCCGTCCGCGTCCTTGGCGAGCGCCGCAATGCCGCCGCGATCAACCGCAACATCGACCGCATCGAACCCTTCGGCGTCCAGCGTCTGCGCCACGCTTTCTCGTGTCAGGCGAATATCCCCGCCCAGGCCCAGCCACCCTGCCGCTGCCGCCAGCAACAGGATCGCGGCGAGCGACCCGGCAAGCATCGCCCAGTTCACCGGCCTGCGATCATCATGTCGATCAGCGGCTCGATCGGCGTCAGGTCATATCCGGCACCCGCCGCCTTCGCCTGTAAATCGAGCTTGTCATCGCCCAGCTTCGCGCGCGCCAGCGCCCATAGCATCGTAGAGCGCGTCCCCGACCTGCAATACGCAAGCACGCGGCCCTCGGCCTGTTGCAGCGCGGTCGCCATCGCGCTGACCTGCGGCGCGGAAAAGCCTGCGTGCGTGACGGGGATGGCCAGATAATCGAGTCCCGCCGCACGTGCTGCCGCTTCGATCTCGGCGCCCTGCGGCTCTTCCGGTGCTTCGCCGTCGGGGCGATTGTTGATAACCAGTGTCACCCCCTTCGCTTTCGCATCGGCGATTTGCTCGACGGCAATTTGCGGTGCGACCGACACGCTCTCGTCCAATTTGCGAAACACGGGGGGCTTCTCCTCAATTCGCCCTGATAACATTCAGGAACGCATCGCCATAGGCCTCCAGCTTGCGCGTCCCCACTCCAGTTATCCGCCCCAGCTCGTTCAGAGTCGATGGCCGTGTCGATGCCATGTCGCGCAAGGTCGAATCGTGAAAGATTACATAAGGCGGAAGGCCCGCCTCGCTTGCGAGCGTCCGTCGGCATTCGCGCAGCGCCTCGAACAGCGGACTCCCGACCGGGTTCGGCGTCGTGCCGCGACGCGTGCGCCGTTCGCGTCGGGCGGGCAGGATCAGGTCGACCGACGCCTCTCCCTTCAGGATCGCGCGTGCATCCGGCCCGAACATCAGCCCGCCATGCTCGTTTGTCTCGAGTGCGCCGCGAAGCAGCAGCGCGCGCGCGACAGGCTTGATCATCGCCGCTTCCTGCGCGTCGACGATCCCGAACACCGAAAGCCTGTCATGGCCAAGCTTCACCGCGCGTTCGTTCGCATCGCCCGTCAGGACAGCCTCCAGGTGCGTCACCCCAAAGCTTTGCCCGGTGCGATACACCGCCGACAGGAACTTGCGAGCGACCTCGGACGCATCCACCGCTGCGGGCGGGTTGAGGCAATTGTCGCAATTTCCGCAATTTTCCGGCGCATCGTCGCCGAAATGCCGCAGCAGGATCGCGCGCCTGCACCCAGGTGTCTCGACGAGCGTCCCCAACGCCTGCAGCCGCACACGTTCCCCCGCGACACGGCTGTCCTCGACCTCGCTCAGCCGCTGGCGAGCCTTTGCAAAGTCGTCCGCACCCCAGAAAAGATGCGCCGAAGCGGGATCGCCGTCACGGCCCGCACGGCCGGTTTCCTGGTAATAGGCCTCGATAGATTTTGGTAATCCGGCATGTGCAACGAAGCGGACGTCGGGCTTGTCGATGCCCATGCCGAAAGCAACCGTCGCGACCATCACCATGTCTTCGGAATTGACGAAGTCGGCCTGGTTGCGGCGACGCACGTCGGGCTCCATCCCCGCGTGATAGGCGCGCACGGCACGACCGGTGGTCGCCAGTTGCGCCGCCAGTGCTTCGGTCCCTTTGCGCGACTGGACATAGACGATGCCCGGCCCCGGATTGGCTGCGACGACGTCCGCAACCTGCGCGCTCGTGCCCGCGCGCGGTGCCATGTGATACCGGATGTTGGGCCTGTCGAAGCCGGCAACGATCAGCCCTTCGCGCGGGATCCCGAGCTGATCGCAGATATCTTCGCGCGTGTGCGCGTCGGCGGTGGCAGTCAGCGCAAGGCGGGGAACCTGCGCGAAATCGTCGAGCAACGGGCGCAGCAACCGGTAGTCGGGCCGGAAGTCATGCCCCCATTCACTGACGCAATGCGCTTCGTCGATGGCGAACAGGCACAGCGGAGCCTCACGCAACATCCCGCGAAAACTCGCCTGCGACGCACGTTCTGGCGCAACGTAAAGAAGGTCGAGATCACCGCCGCGAAAGCGCGCGATGGTCTCGTCACGATTGTCGTCGGCAGATGTCAGTGTGGCGGCGCGAATGCCCACGGCCTCGGCCGCGCGCAGCTGATCGTGCATCAGTGCGATAAGCGGCGATATGACGACGCACGTTCCCGGCAAGGCCACCGCAGGAAGCTGATAACATAGCGACTTGCCCGCTCCCGTCGGCATGATCGCCGCCGTCCGTTTTCCCGCCAGCACGCGCGCGACGACGTCCCCCTGGACGCCGCGAAACGCCGGGAAGCCGAAAACG
>JANMKS010000361.1:0-1542 GCA_031372155.1 Sphingomonas sp. | reverse complement strand
CGCGTAGCCCAGGCTGGCGCGCGATGCGGGCGAGCAGATGGCGAGCGAGCGCAGGCACGTCGCCGCCGCGTTCGCGCAGCGGCGGGATCGTGACCTGAACGACGGCAAGACGGTAATAGAGGTCTTCGCGAAAGCGACCGGCGGCCACTTCGTCGATAAGCGTGCGGTTTGTGGCGGCAACGATGCGAACATCGACCTCGCGAACGCGGCCGCCGATGGGGCAGACTTCGCCCGATTGCAGAACCCGCAAGAGTTTTACCTGCGCCTCGAGCGGCAAGTCACCGACTTCGTCGAGGAACAATGTGCCCCCGTCGGCATCGCAGAACTTGCCGATCTGGCGCGAGAATGCGCCCGTGAACGCGCCCTTTTCATGTCCGAACAATTCGGATTCGACGAGGTTGGCTGGCATGGCACCGCAATTGACCGTGACCATCGGCTTTTTGGCGCGCGGCGAAGCGGCGTGGATTGCTTCGGCAACGACCTCCTTGCCGACCCCGGATTCACCTTCGATGAGCATCGGAATACGCGCACGGGCTGCTTTGGCGGCGATGGCGAGTGCGGCGCGGAATTTGGGGGCGCTGCCGACGATTTCGTCGAAACCGAGCGGGGCAGAGATCTTCTCGCTGAGCGGACGCAGTTCGCCGCCGGCACCCCCCTGTGTCATGGCAGCTTCGAGCGCGGCAAGAAGGCGATCGGGCGCGATCGGCTTAACGAGGAAGTCGGCTGCTCCGGCACGCATTGCCGCTACCGCAGCCGCGACCGAGTCGGTGGCGGTCAGCATGAGGATCGGAAGCGCGGGGCGTCGGCTACGCAACTCGGACATCAGGTCCGCGACTTCGGCGTCCCACCCGTCGATCAGAACGCAGTCAAGCATCATCCCCTCAGCGGAGCCGAGCGTTGCAATCGCGGTTTCGTGATCCGAAACCGAGAGTGTGCGCCATCCCGCGCGTGCTGCAAGTGCCGAAACCAACCGCACCTGTGCGGGTTCGTCGTCGACGAGCATCAACATTCGTGTGCCGTTCGGTGTCATTTTTACCTGACTAGCCCCTGTGTCCCAGATTGTTGCGGGCATAGTTACGCACTCCAGGTAAAATTGGCCTTAAGCCATGTTTGGGGGAAGGCTTGAGAGCGGAACGGGTCGCGGTTAAGAGCAGTGACGATTACATGAAACACGAGGTTATCGAGTGACAGGCAACGGTGATACGAACGGCGATCTAAGCGCTCATTCCGAATCCTACGACCGATTCATCTGGTGGCTGAAATTCGGCGTTGTCGCAACAGCGATCGTCACGGCGCTGGTCATTTTTCTGATCACGCGGTGAAAATCGCGGTCCTGAAGGAAACGGCCGAGGGCGAACGGCGCGTTGCCGCGAGCGCGGAGACGGTGAAGAAGTACATCGCTTTGGGCGCGGCCGTTGCGGTCGAAAGCGGGGCGGGCGAGACAGCTTCGGTGTCGGACGCCGACTTTTCGGGCGCAGGCGCGGCGGTCGGGTCGCGGGCCGAGGTGCTTGCGGACGCCGATATTCTGCTCGGTGTTGCGGG
>JANMKS010000184.1:0-2728 GCA_031372155.1 Sphingomonas sp. | reverse complement strand
GCATCGTGTGCCATGTCGGTCAGCGAGTAACCGAGCGAGACCGGCAGGCCGAGCCGCTTTGCAAGGACAGTCCAGACGAGGCTGGGCGACGGTGCATCGTCGAGGTGGGCGGACAGCCCGATGTCCCGGTTGTCGTATCGGATAACCCGAAAGCCGGCGGCGGTCAGGGTATCGATGAACGCTTGCGGCCAGGCAATCATCTGCGTCGCGAGGCCCATTATCAGCAGAATGACGGGAGCGTCGGTGGCTCCGTGGTCGTCGTAGAAGAGCTCCACGCCGTTCGCGGCAATCTTCGGCATTCGCTCTCCCCCTCTGCTGCTCGACGTCCCTAGCTGTCTGAACAGGTCGGTGCCAGCCCGGCGTTACAACCAGCCGCGTGCGCGGAAGCTGACGACCCCGCGAGCACCGTGCACGAGATGATCGTGCACGCGAATGTCGAGCGCCGCGACGGCGCGCGCAAGATAATGGGTTGCGGCGAGGTCCGAACGGCTCGGCGTGGGGTCGCCCGACGGATGGTTATGCGAGAGCAGCAGCCCCTTACTATGGAAACGAAGCGCATCAGCGATGATTTCGCGAGTCGGGACGTAAATTTCGGTACGATGCCCCGAATAGTGCGCGACGTGCAGCACGTGGCGACATCGGTCGAAGTGGACCACGCGGAGCGTCTCGATCGCATTCACAAAACGGCGGATGCGCCTGAACGGCCATGCAAGTGAACCGGAACACGATCCACTTTCGCGGAAAATCACTCCGTTATGGAGCAAGACCGCGCGGGGCGCGCACACCGGCCAATCCGCGGTCGGACAACGTCGCCTTCAAGGTTTCGGGCCTGGACGCCCACAGAAACCCAAAGCTCACCGTGCCGTCCCTTGTTTCGACAATGTGGTGAATCCGGTGCGCCTGAACGATGCGCTTCATGTACGACCAGCGCGGCACATAGCCGCTGTCGATGCGCTTGTGGACGATGACATCGTGAAAGCCCAGATAGATCGCGCCATAGGCCGCGATGCCCGCACCGGTCCACGTCGCCCAACTGCCCCAGCCGAACTGAACGCCGCCGACCAGCAGGGCAATCGAAGGCGCGGCGAAAATCACGAAATACCAGTCGTTCAGCTCCCACCGTCCTGTGCGTGGCCGGTGATGGCTCTCGTGCAGGAACCAGCCGAAGCCGTGCATGACCCAGCGATGGGCGACATAAGCCACCCCCTCCATCCCGATGACGGTGGCGAAGAAAATGGCGAGGCCGGCGACGATACTCATCAAGGACATATAGGACATCGAGCAACGCTCCGTCACCCCGAACTTGTTTCAGGGTCGATCATGACGCAGATACCGCGGGTAGCCTTTCGGAATCACTTTTGTCGCGAATGGCATAACGGAGTCGATGTATGCGTTTTGTCTGCTTGCTTTGCCTTCTCGCTCTGTCGGCGTGCGCAACGCCCGAATCTCGCGTGCGGACGGCTTTGCTCGACGCGGGACTTTCGCGCCCCGTCGCCACGAGCATGGCGCAGCGCATGATCGATCGGCTGAGCATCGCGCAATTGCGGCGTTTGTCGTCGCTATCGAGCCTGAAGGGACAGCCGATCGGCGAACTCACTGTGGGCGAGTTCCTTCGGCATGCGCGCGCGCTCGGCGATCCGCGCATCCTCGGAGTCGTTACGACGGCGGGGCTCGGCTGCGCGATTGCCGCTTAGGGTTGGCAAAACGGCGCGAGGCATGCTTTAGGGCCGCATCCCAACAGGAGTGCGGCACCGGTGAATATTCACGAATATCAGGCAAAAGAATTGCTCGCGAAGTTCGGCGTGCCGGTGCCTGCGGGCTTTGCGGCGATGAGCGTGGATGAAGCCGTTGCTGCTGCTGGAAAGCTGCCCGGGCCGCTGTACGTCGTTAAGGCGCAAATTCATGCTGGAGGACGCGGCAAAGGCAAGTTCAAGGAATTGGGTCCCGATGCCAAGGGCGGCGTACGGCTCGCCAAGACTGCCGATGATGTGCGGGCGGCAGCGACAGACATGCTCGGGAATACGCTGGTCACGATTCAGACGGGTGAGGCGGGCAAGCAGGTCAACCGGCTGTATGTGACCGACGGGGTCGATATCGCAAAGGAGTTCTACCTCGCGCTGCTCGTCAATCGCGCATCGGGACGGATCGGCATGGTCGTCTCGACCGAAGGCGGAATGGATATCGAAGCCGTGGCGCATGAGACGCCCGAAAGGATCGAGACGCTCGACATCGATCCTGCCACCGGCTTCATGCCGCATCACGGCCGGGCGGTGGCGGCCGCGCTGGGCCTCACCGGCGATCTCGCCAAGCAAGCCTCGAACGTCGCATCGAAAC
This sequence comes from Sphingomonas sp., assembly GCA_031372155.1. Lineage (GTDB taxonomy): Bacteria > Pseudomonadota > Alphaproteobacteria > Sphingomonadales > Sphingomonadaceae > Sphingomonas_O. Next base: position 394 of record JANMKS010000184.1, on the reverse strand, counting down.
TATACGACGCATTCCTGGCGACCGATGCATCACAGATCGAGATCAACCCGCTGGCAGTGACCGACGACGGCAAGCTGCTGGTGCTTGATGCCAAGGTCGCATTCGATTCAAACAGTCTGTTCCGGCACAAAGACTTGCTCGAGCTTCGCGACCTGAGCGAGGAGGACCCGGCCGAAATCGAAGCGTCCAAATACGACCTCGCCTATATCAAGCTGGACGGCGACATCGGCTGCATGGTCAATGGCGCGGGCCTCGCGATGGCGACGATGGACATCATCAAGCTCAATGGCATGTTCCCGGCGAACTTCCTTGACGTCGGCGGCGGTGCCTCGAAGGAAAAGGTAACGGCGGCGTTCAAGATCATCCTGGCCGATCCGAATGTGAAGGGCATCCT
>JANMKS010000347.1:0-2728 GCA_031372155.1 Sphingomonas sp. | reverse complement strand
GTGGAATTGGGCAACAACGTGTGGGTAGGCGCATTATCGGTGCTGTTGCCGGGAACCAAAATCGGCGACAATGCCGTCATCGCAGCCGGCAGCGTGGTTCGCGGCCACGTTCCGGCAGGCGAATTGTGGGGCGGCATCCCTGCGCGCAAGCTGAAAGACATCGAGTCGGTATCACCGCCCGTCGATTGAACGGAGCGCCTTCATCGCTTTGGTGCGTTGCAACCCCGCCAGCGTCAGTTCGCCGAGTGCCGTCGCGCCCGCGGCTCCGGCAATGCCGAAGAACGGGATCAGAACCAGTTTCGCCACTATGTTGACCGCCGTCGCGACCGTGGTCGAGTGCATGTCGTCAACGCGCTTGTTCGCCGCGAGCATGACCATCCGGTAGCTTCGGTTCGAAAAGTTGGCGGCCGCCGCGACCATCAGCAGTTGCAACGAGAGCGCGCCCGCCCCGAAGGCGCTGCCGAACAAGAGGCCGAGCGAAAACGGGGCAGTCACGCCGATGGCGATGAGGATGCACAGGTAGGAAAGGAACGGCAGGCCGTTGGTCCGGGCGAGAACCTTTCCCAGAGCGCCTGGCCCCTCTCCCGCCGCGCGCACGAATGTCGGCAGGATAACGACCGAATACACGCTGCTGAGCGCGATGATCATCATGAAGATGCGGAACGGAACGGCATAGAGCCCGACCAGTGCGGCAGACACGTAGAAACTGAGCATGATCAGGTCGCTGGCGAGCGAAAGCGACCGGAGGAGCGAAGACACGCCCAGCGGCGCCGTCCCGCGCAGGAAGGCACCGAAGTCCTTCGGCGAAAAGCGAACACGCTCCAGACGTGCATGCCGCCTCAGCCAGGCCGACATCCCGAGCGCACACGCCAGGTCTGCGGCGACTTTTGCCAGCGCATAAGCGGCGATGCCTCCGCCGAACCAGGCGGCGCAGAGAACGAGGATGAGATTGAGGAACTGGTTGCCGAAGGTCGCGGCCGCGATCACCGGTGCCCGTTCCAGAGCCTGTGCCGCCCACAGCGGGTAGCCGATGTTGATAATGACCGAGATGCTGAACAGCCCGATTGCGAGCTGCTCGCCGCGCTCCCACACGCCGCTCAGGCACATGACTGCAATCGTCAGGAGCGTAGGAACGAGCAAGGCGGCGCGCACGAGCATGACGCCCTTCAGATTTTCGGCGAGCCGGGTCCGGTCCGCGGACGTCCGCTGCATGGCATAGACGTCTGACCCGAAGTTGGTGACGGCGAGCGCGTAGGTCACGACCGACTGGCCGAGTGCGACGAAACCGAATTCCGCCTGCCCCAAGGCACGAACCATGACGAGGGTCGCGACAAAGCTGCACGCCGCGCCGCCTATATGTGCGCCGCCCTGCACCAGAAAGCGAAGCGCGACGCCCTTGGGTTCAAGCGAAACCTTGCTGTGGCGGGTGATGAAATTGGCCAGACTCATTCGGGGCCACCCGGCAAAGGCATCACGGCTTTTCGGCGGAAACGATCGCTGCTCCCACGCGGTAGACCAAGCGCCCGCCACTCGACAGCACGCGCGCGCAGTCGCTGTCGAACGCCGCCTTCAGCGTGCTGCGGTCGGCTTCGCGCGCGTCGTTGATGCGTTTGCGTGCCACGCTCGAGAAGGTCGATTGCAGATCCCAGAAGTCGTCCGCGGTCGCAACTTCGAACTCGCGGCCGATCCACCCGCTGTTCCGGATACGAAATCCGGCCGCCGACAACAGCGTTTCAAGCGACCCTGAAAAGGCGTGATGCCCACCGGTCCACGCCGCCGCTTCGTCGCCGGCCGTGGGGGGCAGGTGCTGCTCGACCAGACGATCGATATGGTCGCAAGCGCTCAATTCCCTGCCGCGCGCCGCAGCCAATGCCCGAACCGGTCGCGCCAGCGCCGCCTGAACTCCCGCGACCGACACAAGCTTCGGACCGCTGCCGACGGCAATTGCAAAGCGCCCGCCGGGCTTCAGAACGCGCAACACCTCGCGCGTGGCCTGCGCCGGATCGGGCAAATGCCGCCACGCATAAAGCGACACGGCCGCATCGACACTTTCGTCGTCGAGAAAGAGGGCTTCGGCATCGCCCTTCACGAATTGAAGATTGCGCGTGAGGGAGAGTCTGACCGCCTTGGCCGTGGCGAAGGCCAGCATGCCATCGGACAAATCGATACCCCGAACCTCAGCTGTCGGGAATTTGGCGGCCAGTGCCAGGGTCACGACACCCGTGCCGCATCCTATGTCGATGGCTTCATCGCCATCCTGCAAATCGAGCTCGGCAAGCAGGCGATCGACGGCATAGCCCGAGTATTTTTCGGTATGTCGGTCGAAACTATCCGCCAGCGCGTCGTAGCTCGCGGCATCGCGCGCCTTGAAGTCCGATCCTTCGATCATGAAATGCCAACCCCCGACGCAATGTGCCGAGCGTTTTGCGGGCGACGCTGTGCGAGTGCAAGGCGGAATGCCGGCATGTGCCGTGCCGTGCCGTCCAAAATGACACAATGTGCGCCCGAAAAATTCGACATAAGCGTTAGAATGCAGCGGAAACCTGTCCTATAGAATACCCGCAAGGGCGCCTTCCGCGACAGTGGATCGGTGCAGTAACAGGGCAACAAGGGGCCGGTATGAAGGTCTGTGAAACGGTAAGCCAGCGCCTGGGCGGCGTGGGCCGATGACTCGATCGAGCAAGACTGCCGCGCCCACAACTGCAAAGCAGGTCGTCGCGATTATCGG
>JANMKS010000129.1:0-1835 GCA_031372155.1 Sphingomonas sp. | reverse complement strand
CAGCGCCGCGGCGCGCCGGAACACGTACTTGTTATACTCACGCAACAGGACCGACAGCCCGGCTTCGCTTCTCACAGAGTCGGGAACGACCTTGACGCCCGATCCGAGCGTCCGCGACAGTTCGAAGCGTGTTCGCGGCATGTGCCAGTCGGTCGTGACGAGCCGGATGCTGGTGTATTTGTGCTTGCGCACCCAAGTCGCAGTTTCTTCGGCGTTCGAGCGGGTGTCGCTTGCTTCGCGCCCCAGGTCGACGCAGCAGGCCATTGTCGCGAGCGAAACGCGCTGCTTTTCCGCGAGCGCCGCGCGCGTGACGCGACGATCGACACCGGTGATCAGCATCCTTCGGGCGTGCTTGGCCTCGATCAGTTCGATTCCGCGCGCGATCCGGCCCGATCCTCCGGTCGGTACGACAATACCGTCCGTGACGACATCGGATGCGGGGCGGGGAAGCAGCAGCACGAACGCCGCGAATCCGAGCAGCCAGGCCAGCGCCGCGAGCGACAAAAGGCGCCGGATCACAGCATTCGCGCCAAGGCGCGGATGACCGTAATGCGAGCCGTGGCGACCGAAAGGAGGACGGCGATGAGAGGCAGCAGCGCGATCACGAGCCACCCTTGCCACCCTATGCCCGCCTGGTCGAGCAGGGCGGCACCCACCGATTCGAGCCGACCGCCGAGACCGACAAGGATCAGCGCTCCGCAAACGCAGCCAAGGACGCTGCCGAACAGCGCATCCAGTGCGGCCCGACGCTGGAACAGATTGGCGACCTGAACATCGGTGGCGCCCATCAGGTGCATGATGTCGATGGTGGCGCGGTGCGTGATCAGTGCGGACCGTGCAGAGAGCACGACGGCTGCCGCCATTGCCGCCGCCATCAGGAGCACAAGCCCGCCGGACAACCAGCGAAGCGTCGCGAGCAGGGCAGCGACGGGTCCGAGCCATTGGGCATGAGGCTCCACCCGAGCCGACGGCGCGACAGCCCGCACTGTGGCCGCAACCTGCGCAATGGCGTCCTCATTCGCCGAGTTCAGAGTTACGTCGATCAGCGCGGGAATGGGTAAATCACCGTCAAGACCTTCGCGTCCGAGCCAAGGAGCAAGCAATTCTCGCATCCGCTTTTCATCGACGCGGGTCGCGTCCGTCACCGACGACGATCGGGCAAGTTCAGCGAGGACGACGCCGACCTCGCGCTCGCGCTGATCCGGATTGGGTTCGACGAGCTGGATCGTCAGCCGCCCCGACAGGTCGTCGCCGAGTGCGGTCGTGGCTTTGCCGAGGCCGATCCCGGCTGCAGTGGCCAGGACCGTCAGGAAAGTCATGATCGCGATGACCCAGGGCATCGGCCCCGCCAGCCGCCCTTCCGGAAGCAGTCGGTTGCGCGGGGCGGTGCCGCCGACCGTCATTGCGCGCGCCCCTCCTCGAGCGGGGGATAACGAAGCGCGCCGGTCGGATCCGACAGTCGCCCGCGGTCGAGCCGCATCATCTGGGCAGTGCCGACACGGCTGAGCAGGTGAAGATCGTGCGTTGCGACCACGACGGTCGTGCCGAGCCGGTTGAGCCCGTCGAACAAGTGCAGGAGGCGCTGCGCCATTTCCGGATCGACGTTGCCGGTCGGTTCGTCGGCGACGAGGATGTCGGGGCGGCCGATCACGGCTCTTGCGATCGCCACCCGCTGCTGTTCCCCGCCCGAAAGCGTGGCGGGGCGGGCATCGGCGCGTTCCGACAGGCCGACCCAGGCTAGCATCTCCCTGACCGGAGCGGCAATTTCGCGCTCGGGCGTGCCCGCCACGCGTAGCGGCAACGCAACGTTGTCAAAAGCGGACAAGTGCGGGACG
>JANMKS010000125.1:0-13583 GCA_031372155.1 Sphingomonas sp. | reverse complement strand
GCGGCACCTGCGCCAGCGCCTGTTCAGGCCGCGCCTGCACCCGCCGCCCGTCCGATGTCGCAATCGGAACGCCGCGAACAGCAGGCCCGCCTGCTTCGCGAAGCCGAAGAATCGCGTATGAACGCGCTCGAGGCGTCGCGTCGTCGCGAAGATGCGGCAAAAACTGAAACGTCCGAAGACGAACGTCGTCGCGCCGAGGAAAATCGCAAGGCCGAGGAAGCCGCCCGCGTCGCCGCCGAGGAAGCGGCAAAGCTTCCGCAACCCGAACCCGAACCGCAAGCCGAACCCGAGGTGCAACGCGCCCAGGCTGCCCGGCCCGAGGTGAAGCATTTCACGCGCCCGGCACCCGTTCCGGAACGTCGCCCCGAACCCGCCCGCCCGGCACGCGGCAAAGTCGGCGGGGACGATCGTCGCCAGTCGGGCAAGCTGACCGTCACCCGCGCACTCGAAGGCAACGAAGAAGGCGCGCGGGCTCGCTCGCTCGCGGCATTGAAGCGTGCCCGCGAAAAGGAACGCCGCGCCCACGGCTCCGGACAGGTTCAGGCCAAACAGGTTCGCGACGTCGTGATTCCTGAAACAATCACCGTTGGCGAACTCGCCAACCGCATGGCCGAACGCGGCAGCGACCTGATCAAGGCGCTGTTCAAGATGGGTCAGCCGTCGGCAATGGGCGACAGCATCGACCAGGACACCGCCGAACTGCTCGTCACCGAGTTCGGCCACAATGTAACGCGCGTGTCCGCAAGCGACGTCGACATCGACGTTGCACAAGACGTTGACGCGGAGGATACGCGGGTCACGCGTGCGCCGGTCGTCACGATCATGGGCCATGTCGACCACGGCAAGACCTCGCTGCTCGACGCCTTGCGAGGGACCGATGTCGTCCGCGGCGAAGCGGGCGGCATCACCCAGCACATCGGCGCCTATCAGGTGCAGACGAAGTCGGGCGACCAGATCACTTTCCTCGATACGCCGGGCCATGAAGCCTTCATCGACATGCGAAAGCGCGGCGCGAATATCACCGATATCGTCGTGCTCGTCGTCGCTGCCGACGACAGCATCAAGCCGCAGACGATCGAGGCGATCAATCACACGCGCGCCGCCGGCGTGCCGATGATCGTTGCCATCACCAAAAGCGACAAGCCGGAAGCCGACCCGAACAAAGTCCGTCAGGCGCTGCTTCAGTACGAGGTCATCGTCGAGGAACTGTCGGGCGACGTACAAGATGTCGAAGTGTCCGCGCTCAAGAAGACCGGTCTCGACGAGTTGACCGAAAAGATCCTGCTCCAGGCCGAATTGCTCGATCTGAGGGCGAACCCCGATCGCGCCGCAGAGGGCAGCGTCATCGAAGCCAAGCTCGACAAGGGCCGCGGCTCGCTCGCGACCGTCCTCGTCCGGCGGGGCACCCTTCGTGTGGGTGACATCGTCGTAATCGGCGCGCAAAGCGGCAAGGTCCGGGCAATGATCGACGACAAGGGCCGTCAGATCAAGGAAGCCGGCCCGTCGCTCCCCGTGGAGGTTCTCGGCTTGTCGGGTGTTCCGTCCGCGGGCGATCCAATGTCGGTCGTCGAGAACGAGGCACGCGCGCGCGAAGTCGCACTTTACCGCAGCAACCTGGCCACCGAAAAGCGCACAGTGTCGGCACCGGTCGACCTCGAAAACCTGTTCGGCAATCCCGATGCGGTCAAGGCGATGGAATATCCGCTCGTCATCAAGGCCGATGTCCAGGGATCCGTCGAAGCGATCGTCGGCGCCGTTAACAGGATCTCGACCGACCTTATCAAGGTTCGCGTGCTGAGCGCAGGCGTCGGCGGCATCACTGAAAGCGACGTGCAGCTCGCGGCCGCATCGGGTGCGCCTGTCATCGGTTTCAATGTGCGGCCGAACGCCAAGGCGCAGGCACTGGCCAAGCGGGACCGCGTCGAGTTTCAGTATTTCGACGTGATTTATCATCTGACCGATCAGGTCCGTAACGCCATGGCCGGACAACTCGGGCCCGAGATGATTGAGCACGTCGTCGGCCGCGCCGAAATTCGTCAGGTCTTCCCGGCCGGCAAGACCGGCAAGGCGGCGGGTCTGCTCGTCACCGAAGGCATCATCAAGAAAGACCTGCGCGCACGCATCACGCGTGCCGATGTCATCATCTACAACGGCAAGGTCAATTCGCTACGCCGTTTCAAGGACGACGTGGCGGAAGTCCGCGCGGGCCTCGAATGCGGTGTCACCTTCGATGCCACCAACGACATCAAGCCGGGCGATTTCCTCGAAACCTACGAGGTCGAGGAGCGCGAGCGTACGCTGTAACGCATGAAGGCGGCCACTCCCGAAACCCGCTCGGTCCGCCTGCTCCGTGTTGGCGAATCGGTACGGCACGCGCTTTCGGACATCCTTGCGCGCGGCGACGTGCATGACGAGACGCTGGCCAAGCACATGGTCAGCGTGACGGAGGTTCGCATGTCGCCCGACCTGCGCCACGCGACGGTGTTCGTAAAACCGCTGCTCGGCCAGAACGAGGACGCGGTGATCAAGGCGCTGCGCACCAACACCGCCTATCTGCAAAGCGAGGTCGCCCGCCGCGTGAACAACAAATACGCCGCCAAACTCAAATTCCTGGCGGACGAGAGCTTCGACGAAGGCAGCCATATCGATAGTCTGCTGAAGGCACCGAAGGTGGCGCAGGATCTCGGTGGTGATTGACAGTTTTCGGGTAAGGCGTATCTTACCGAAATGAATGCATTCACGAAATTGTCGTCAAAGGGACAGGTGGTGATCCCCAAGGACGTCCGTGAGGCTCTGGGTTGGCCGGAGGGGCAACCGCTGACGGTGCGGCAGTCGGGGGGCAGGGCGATACTGGAACCCCCCACTATTCCGCGCGAAAAGATCGGATGGGAAGAGTTTCGGCGCCGCGTTCCAAAGTACGACGGTCCGCCGGTGTCGATCGAAGAAATGAATGAAGCCATCGAAGAGATGTGGGTCGAACGGGCAAAACGGCGTCTGTGATTTCCGTCGATACCAACCTCATCGTCCGGCTCATCGTCATGGACGATGCCCGTCAATTGGAATTGGCTCGGCAAACTTTCGATGATCATCCGATTTACATTTCGGCCATAGCGATTCTCGAGGCCGTCTGGGTGCTCTCACGCAAATATCGTTACCCGCGCGATGCCGTGCTCGAATCGCTCGACGCCGTCCTCGCTGTTGGATCGGTGACCCTCGAAAACGAACTGCTGACGCGCTGGGCTCTCGATCGCTTTGCGCGAGGCGCAGACTTGGCGGACATGCTCCTCCTTGTTGCTTCTCGTGAGCAAGACGCTTTCGTGACCTTCGATGCGGGGATAGCACGTCGCGCGGGCACGCACGCACCAGTTAGCGTGCAGACACTCGCCTGAATGGCCAAACTCTATTTCTACTATGCCGCCATGAATGCGGGGAAATCGACAACGTTGCTCCAGGCGGCGTTCAACTATGCCGAACGGGGGATGGCGACGATGCTGTTCACCGCTGCAGTCGACGATCGTGCTGGGCAGGGGCGGATAGCGTCGCGCATCGGGCTCGACGCGCCGGCGACTCCGTTCACCTCCGCAACCGACCTGCGCGCAGCAGTCCTTGCCGGCCCGGAACCCGCATGTGTCCTCGTCGACGAGGCGCAATTCCTGACGCGCGCGCAGTGCTGCAGCTCGCCGCGCTTGCCGACAGCGACGGTATTCCCGTGCTCGCTTATGGCCTGCGCACCGACTTCCGGGGCGAATTGTTCGAGGGGTCCGCCGCGCTGCTTGGCCTCGCCGACAATCTCGTCGAGTTGAAGGCGATCTGCGAATGCGGGCGCAAGGCGACGATGAACCTGCGCGTCGACACTGCGGGCAATGCGGTGCGCGAAGGCGACCAGACAGAAATCGGCGGAAACGACCGCTATGTCGCGCTCTGTCGCCGTCACTTCATGGAACGGCAAGCGGCCCGGTGAAGCAGGGAGTCTCCACCGGGCCGCCGCAGCGACCTTGATCGTAGCGCGCCGCTTGCGCGATGCGTGAATCAAGGTCGAACTTTAGAAATCAACAAAGACTGATTACCAGTAGAAGTTACGGATCACGTCGATCACATAACCGCGCCGCACATCGACCAGCAGGACGTCGTTGTAGTGACGAACCCAGCGCTGGTTGTAGCCCGGCCGGGGCAGGCGATAGCGGCCGTAATCGTTGATGTAATACCGCGGCGCGAAATACCCGACACCGATGCGGACACCGGGGCGGAACGTCTGGTAACGATAGCTCGAATTCCAATTTCCGCCGCGATAGATGCTGCGATTGGTGTCTCGATACCCACGCCAGTCGTTGCGGCCCCAGTTGCGGCCATCCCGAACGGCGTCACGGCGATCCTCGCGGAACTCCTGACGGGCACCCTGCAATTCGCGGCGTTCCTGACGCACGTCACGTTGGTCGCCATTACGACGGGCATCCTGGAGGTCGCGGCGTTCCTGGCGGATGTCACGGCGGTCGCCACGAAGCTCGTGACGCTCACGCGGCGAAATCTGCGCCTGTGCCGCGACCGGCACCAGCGTAGTCGCCATCAGGCCGGCGATAATGAATTTACGCATGTCTAACTCCTCTTCTTCTGTCTCGAAGAAGCAGCTGATTATGCGAGTCGCGCTGAACGACGGGGGAACGCGCCTGTCAGCCGATTGAAAGGGAAGGCAACCACAGCAAAGCGTCCTTAACGCAACGACTTGGCAAGAATCCTTGCTTCCTGGCTGCACTTGGCGAACCGGGTCAGGTCGCGGCGGATACGCGCTTTCAAATAGGCAGGCGTGTGCGTCCGCTCGATCGTCATGCGCGGTACAAGCCACGATGTGCTCGCCAGCCTGGGTCCGCCGTCGCAAGAATAATGACGCGTATAGCCGGCGCCCGAAAGAGCGCTCAGCACGCGGCGATCGTAGCTCCCGAACGGGATTGCCAGATGCTCGATCGCGACGCCGATCGCTTGCTCCAACTTTGCGCGCGACCCATGGATCTCGGCCTGCAGCTCCGCTTCCGCCACCTGTCGCCAATCCACATGCCGCAATCCATGCGTACCGATCGTATGCCCCGCTGCGGCGAGCGCGCGGACCTGCGCGGCGTCCATGTAACTGCGCGAGCCCAGCTTGTCGGCCAGCACAAAGAACCACGCGCGCAGGCCAGCGGACGCCAGTCGATCGGCAACCACGTCGTGGTCGGACGCGTTGGAATCATCGAACGTGAGGGCAATGTTGACCAGCGGCTGCAATTCGCACTTCAGCGCGATCAGTTCATCCAGCTGAGCCGGATCGATCCAATAGCGTTTTTCATCGGGCTCGTAATCACGGCCCGATTCGCCGACGCCGTGCAGGCACACATAATAGTCGGGCACGCTCGTCATCGAGTGTCCGTCCCGGCGGTGCCGCGTTCAGCGACGTTGACGTTCGAAGGCGCGGTGGCAGCTGTCGCACAGGGGCGCACAAAAGAAATTGCCGCAACGTACGCATCGCACGGCCTGTGCGCGAGGAATAGAGAAGGCATCATGATATTCCTGAACTGGCGAGGAAAACCGCGCGTTACCACGCGGAGCGGCTCAATTCAGGATTGGCGGACCGGTGGATGGCGGCGGCGGCGCGGCAAGGCCACGTCCGATGCCGATCTCACTGATCGTGAGCACGGCAGTTTCATATCCGGCGTCAATCCGGAGCGGCAGGAAGATCGAAGGCGGGTTGAAATAGCCCAGCGCCAGTACCGAGAATTCGCACGGCGGTGTTCGATGCGAACCCCCGGATTCGTGCCTGGTCGAATGTGCCATAGCGATCTTGGGGTGCGCGCCCGCATCCGCGCACAGGGCTAACCGAACGGTGCCGTTGCGATCGAATACCGGCATCCATCCGGTCGGCACCAGCGCGCGGATCAGCAAAGCGCACGCAATTGCTGCGACCGGCAAATGCCGAACAAGGCCCCGTGCTGCTTTCACCCCATCGCCAAAGATGCACAGTTTCATGGACACGGCAAGCTGATCGAGGTCCAGCGGACGCGAATGGCATTGCCACGCATGCAATATTTTGTCTGACTTGGTAGTAACCAGTTGATCTTGCTTGGTTCGCCCGCAATCCGGTTCACTTTCCGCGAACCCTGTCCCAATCTGACGCACAGCGGGCCGTTTAAACTAAGGCGCCGGACGGGTTGCTGGATGCCCCGCGAGGATTCGAACCTCGATAAACGGTATCAGAAACCGGTGTCTTACCATTAGACGACGGGGCAGCGGCGAGGGCGGGAAATAGATGCGCCCTTGGCGCAAGTCAACGCGCTGCCCTCGTTCAGGTTGCCGCTCGTGGCTGCAGCCGCTATCGCTTCGTTCAAGTGCCTGTCGTTATCAGATGACCGGTGAAATAGAGACGGACAATGGCCGCCACTGAAGCGCACATGCCGCGCGAGCCGCGCGCGTCGTACCGGCGGACCTTCGCTGCGCTCGATCTCGGCACGAACAATTGCCGCTTGCTGATTGCCCGCCCCGCGGGAGCTGACGGCTTCACCGTTGTCGACGCCTTTTCGCGAATTGTCCGGCTTGGCGAAGGGCTGGCGACGTCGGGCCGGATCAGCGACGCTGCGATCGAACGCGCCATGTCCGCGCTTCACATCTGTTCGGACAAGCTGGTCAAGCGCGGCGTCCATCTGTCGCGCGCAGTCGCCACCGAAGCATGCCGGCGCGCGCAGAACGGCAAGGAGTTCGTCGACCGGGTCTATCGGGAAACCGGAATTGTCCTCGAAATCATCGACGCGGGTGAAGAGGCGCGCCTTGCCGCGGGGGGGTGCCACGCTCTGCTTGAGAGCGGCGACGGGCCCGCGCTCATTTTCGACATCGGCGGCGGCTCGACCGAGCTTGTCCGGGTCGAAAGTCCGGGCGGTGTGTTGCGGATCATCGACTGGACAAGCATACCGTGGGGCGTCGTTTCGCTGTCGGAAACCGAGCCGCAGGGCACCGCCGACCGCGACTCGCGCCTTGCGGCTTATCGCCGGATGCGCGACCGGGTCGCCGTTGTGATGGCGGACTTCGTCGATCACAGGCATCTTCCGGCGGAGGCACCGCTCCGGCTGCTGGGTACCAGCGGCACGGTTACGACGTTGGCGAGCGTGTATCTCGGCCTGACCCGTTATGCCCGCGACGCCGTCGACGGGCTGTGCGTTCCGGCGGGCGACTTCAGAAAGATCAGCGAGATGCTTGCCAAGAAATCAATGGCGGACCGGGCGCGCGTCCCCTGCATCGGGCCTGAGCGTGCCGACCTTGTCGTGGCGGGATGCGCCATCCTCGAAGCCATACTCGATCTGTGGCCGGCACCGCGCGTTGGGGTAGCCGACCGTGGTATTCGCGAAGGTATTCTTCGCAACCTGATGGCGGGTGAGCGATGAGCAGGGGCGGGAGCGGCGGGCGGACGCGCGTGAAAACCGCGCGCGGTCGCACGACGTCGTCGAACCGCTGGCTCGAACGTCAGCTGAACGACCCCTATGTCAAGCGCGCGCATGCCGAAGGATACCGCAGCCGGGCCGCCTACAAGCTCATCGAGCTCGACGAGCGCTTCTCGTTCCTGAAAGGCACGCGTGCGGTCGTCGACCTTGGCATCGCACCGGGCGGGTGGTCGCAGGTCGTGCGAAAGATATGCCCAAAAGCGCGCATCGTCGGCATCGATTTGCTTTCCGTCGACCCCATCGAGGGTGTGGAAATGGTCCAGATGGACTTCATGGCCGATGTCGCGCCGCAGTGGTTGCGTGAGGCGCTGGGCGGCTCTGCCGATCTTGTGCTGTCGGACATGGCGGCGAACACCGTCGGCCATCCGCAGACCGATCACCTGCGGACGATGGGCCTGGTCGAAGCAGCTGTCGCGTTTGCGTGCGAAGTCCTGGAGCCCGGCGGCGCTTTCGTGGCAAAGTCGCTGGCGGGGGGCGCGGACAGCGATCTGGTCGCGACGCTCAAGCGTAATTTCACGACCGTGAAACACGCCAAGCCGCCCGCCAGCCGCAAGGGTTCGTCGGAATGGTATGTCGTCGCGCAAGGGTTCAAGGGCACCGTGCCCGACGTCCCTACGACGTGATGCGGCGGAGCTTTTCGCGGAATGCGGCCAGTTCGGTGCCGCTCAGCAACGATTGCGTCGCAAAGTTCACGCTCGACGGATTGACCGGTACGCCGCCCCGGTAAACTTCGAAATGGAGGTGCGGGCCCGTCGACAGGCCGGTCGAACCGACATAGCCGATCACCTGCCCCTGCGAAACGCGCGCGCCGGGCGTGACGGCAATCCGGCTCATGTGCGCGTAGCCGGTGCCCAGGCCTCCCGCATGGGCGAGCTTGACCATGTTGCCGTGCCCGCCATGCCGTCCGGCAAAGCTCACCACGCCATCGGTCACGGCGCGGATCGGAGTGCCGTAAACAGCGCCGTAATCGGTGCCCTGATGCATTCGCGAATAGCCAAGCAACGGATGCATGCGCATGCCGAAGCCACTCGTCTTGCGCGCACCCGCCACGGGCTGGGCGAACCCGCCGCGCTGTTGTCCGACGCCCGCAGCGTCGTACCATTCGGTGCGCCCGCCGATCGTCCATTCGATCATCCGGGTTGTCCGGTTGCCCTGCGACAGGCCGACGTACAGCAGCTTGCCGAAGCGGACTTCGCCTGTCGCGGCACGATCACGCTCGACGATCAGGTCATAGCGCGCATCGCCGTCGAGGTTGCCGACCGAAACCTTCGGCGCCAGCGCGCGGATATAGGTTTCGGCGACCTTGGCGGGCACGCCTGCCGATGTCGTCGATACGAACAAACCGTTGCCGACCGCGCCTGAAACGCGCAGCGGTGTGCTGTCGACAGCGATCGGATGACGCTCCATCACCAGTTCGCTTCCCGATCGCGCAAAACTGACACGCATGTCGAACCGCGCTCGAAATGCCAGCGAGTCAAGCGGACGCGCGACAGTCTTGTTCGGGCGCCGACCCAATGTGATGGCAAGTGCCGTTCCTGCCGCGACCTGAGCCGGGTCGACGACGTCGCCGGTCATTCGTGCAACCCGTTCCGCTTCGCCCGCGCCTACACCTGCACGCTGCAACGCATGAGCAAGCCCGTCGCCCTGTCCGATCGACGCCGACAATTCGAGCGTCGGGCGCTCGGGTGTTCCTGCCAGTGCCTGCACGGCGTCGGTCGCACCCATGTGGCGGCCGGTGTCGGCACCCCACGCCAGAGGCGCGATCGACTGCGCGCGCGTTTCTTCCCAGGCATCGGCCGACATCGGCGCGGAAGCGGGCACAGGCAATGCACGCAGGCCGGGTGAGAGTGCATAGGTCGCCGCAAGCAAGGAAGCACATGTCGCAAGGCCGCGCCACCACGTCCGGCTGCCGATCTGCGCGCCGAGATCGGGTACGAAATCCAAGGTATCGAATGCGCGCGGCTTGGGCGGCACATCGGCACGCCCGAATGTCGGGATCGACAACGGCAGCGCGCGGTCGAGAGTCAGGACGGCGGTGCCGCCACCCGATCCCAAAGCCCCTTCGCTGCGTTGATACAAGGCACCCGCCCCAATGGTTGCAACCCGCGCGACATTGCTGTCGCCCGGTACGACCCCTGTGAAGAGATTTAGTTAATGTCAAACTAAGCCGCGGGAACTGCGCGACATTCGCGACGGGTCGTTAAGCCGCAGGGGCGACATGCGGCTTGCATCGCCGCGTGGCTCTGCCAATCTAGCACGAATGAACAAGTCCCCGCCCGCGCCCGTGAAAGCGGTGCTCGGCCCGACGAACACCGGCAAGACGCACCTCGCGATCGAGCGAATGTGCGGCCATTCCAGCGGAATGATCGGCTTTCCGCTGCGGCTGCTGGCCCGAGAGGTCTATGACCGGGTGGTCGCGATCAAAGGCTCAAAAGAAGTCGGCCTGCTCACCGGCGAGGAAAAAATCATGCCGCCCGGCGCGCGCTGGCTGCTGTGCACCGCAGAATCGATGCCGGTCGGGCGCGACGTGGCGTTTGCGGCGCTTGATGAAGCGCAACTGGGCGCGGACTCGGAGCGCGGGCACGTTTTCACCGACCGCCTGCTCAACGTGCGCGGCCGCGAGGAAACGATGATCCTTGGCTCCGAAAGCCTGCGCCCTGTCATCCGCGCGCTGTTGCCAGAGGCGGAAATCATCAAGCGCCCGCGCTTTTCGACCCTGAGCTATGCAGGCGCGAAAAAGCTTTCGCGCTTGCCCAAGCGCTCGGTCGTCGTCGCGTTCAGCGCAGAGGAAGTTTATGCCGTCGCCGAAATGCTGCGCCGGGCGCGCGGCGGGGCGGCTGTCGTCATGGGCGCGCTGAGCCCGCGGACGCGTAACGCCCAGGTCGCGATGTATCAGGCGGGCGAAGTCGATTACCTCGTTGCCACGGATGCCGTCGGCATGGGCCTCAACATGGACGTGACGCACGTCGCATTCGCCAGCCTCAACAAGTTCGACGGGCGTCGCCAACGGCGGCTGACGGTTGCGGAGATGGCACAGATTGCGGGGCGCGCAGGGCGGCACCAGCGCGACGGCACGTTCGGCAGCCTGGGCGGCGAGGAAGGACCGGGGATATTCCGGCCCGAAGAAGTTGAGGCAATCGAGGACCACCGTTTTCCCCGTCTCGATCACCTGTACTGGCGTGACGGCGATCCGGATTTGTCATCGACAGACAGCCTGATCGCAACGCTGGAGGCAAAGCCGAACGACCCCGCGCTGCGGGCCGCGCCCGAAGCGACCGATCTCGCCGTGCTGAAGCGTCTTGCCGAAGATCCGCTTGTCCGCGACCGTGCCCGGCATCCGGCAATGGTGGCGCGCCTGTGGGCAGCGTGCGGGTTGCCTGACTTCAGGAAAGTCGGCCCCGACCATCACGCCCGGCTGGTCCAGCGCGTCTTCAAACATCTGAGCGAGGGTCGCGGCACGCTTGCGGCATCGTGGTTTGCGGAGGAAATCGCGCGACTCGACCGGGTGGAGGGCGATATCGACACGCTCGGCGGGCGCATCGCGGCGGCGCGGACCTGGGCCTATATCGCACAGCGCGCTGACTGGCTCGACGACCCGGCGCATTGGGCGGGCCGCGCTCAGGTGCTCGAAGAAAAGCTGTCGGACGCGCTCCACGCCCGGCTGACCGAGCGGTTCGTCGACCGCCGCACCGCAGTATTGATGCGCGAAATTGGCAACGACCCGGCGCTGCTCGACGTCGCGGTCGCGGCCGACGGCACAGTCAGTGTCGAGGACGAAGCGATCGGGCGGATCGACGGTTTCGCCTTCACGGTGGATCCGTCGGCACGATCGGGCGACCGCAAGCAATTGCTAGCGGCCGCCGAACGCCGACTGCCGAAGGAACGCGCACGGCGCGCCGCCGCGCTCGTCGCCTCGCCTGATGCCGCGTTCGTCCTCGATGATGCCGCCGTGGTGCGGTGGCAGGGGCATCCGGTTGGCTCGCTTGAGCGGGGACGATCGTTGATCGCGCCCCGAGTGCGGGCCGACCGCTCGCTCGACACTCTGCTGCCGGGGACACGCGAAGCCGTCATGGCGCGCGCTCAAGGATGGCTCGACGTCCGCCTGAAGCGGCATATTGCACCTTTGCTTGGCATGAGCGCCACCGCAAGCGATGCCGGGGTTCCGGCCAGTGTTCGGGCCTTGCTGGCACCGATCGTCGCCAAGGGCGGTGTCCTCCCCAGGCCTGAAGTGGATTCGCAACTGGCGGCGCTCGATCCGCACGACCGGCGCATATTGCGCCGCGCCGGACTGACCGTGGGGACGCTCGACCTTTATGACCAGCGCCTTTTGAAGCCCGAGGCGCTGCGGCTGGTCGCGCTGCTCGGTGCGGTCTGGCAAAAGAAGCCGATACCGACGCTTGCGGCACCGGGAGCAACCGTCGCCACTCTTGCGACTGACGTGCATGGGTATCGCCGCTTCGGGCAACAGGCGGTGCGTATCGACCTAGTTGAGCGGATTGCGCGGACGCTGCACGACAGCGGCGGCGCGCGCACCGGTTTCGTGCCCGACACCGCACTTGCGACGTCCTTCGGTATCGATTCGACAACATTCGACGCGATTTTGCGGGCTTGCGGTTTCCGCGCGGGGGCAGAGGGCAAATGGACGTGGCGGAGTCGTCCGCGCGCCCGGCCGGTGCCCGCCAAGCCATCGTCGCCCGCCTTCGCCGCACTCGAGGGTTGGGCGTCGTAAGCGTTGCGGATCGACAAATTCCTCTGGTTCGCGCGTATCGTCAAGACACGCGCGGCCGCGCAACAGCTCGCCGAAATCGGACACATTCGGATCAAGGGCCGACGCATCGACCGCGCTCATGCGCTCGTCCGGCCCGGGGACACGCTGACGCTCGCGCTCCACGACCGCGTACATGTCCTTCGGATAGAGGTGCTGCCGTGGCGACGCGGACCGGCTTGCGAAGCGAAACTCTGTTATACGGACCTGTCGCCGGTGATTGACGCGCAGCCCGCACAAACCTAACGATTCATGCCAACCGGAACCGGGAGCTTCGAAGCCGTATGACCTATGTCGTCACCGATGCCTGCATCAAGAGCAAGTATATGGATTGTGACGAAGTGTGCCCGGTCGACTGCTTTTACGAAGGCGAGAACATGCTCGTCATCAACCCGAGCGAGTGCATCGATTGCGGCGTTTGCGAGCCGGAGTGCCCCGCCGAAGCGATCCTGCCCGACACCGAGAGCGGTCAGGAACAATGGCTTGAGCTGAATGCGACTTTCTCGGCGCAATGGCCCAATATCACGCGCAGCCGAGAGGCTCCGGCAGATGCCGACACGCACAAGGGCGAAGCGGGCAAGTTCGACAAATTCTTCTCGCCCGAACCCGGCGAGGGCGACTAAGCCGCTTCGGCCAGGGTGTTCAGGCCGTACTCGCGCGCGATAATTTCATAGCTTCGCACGCGCGCGGCGTGGTCGGGCAGGATGTTGACCAGCATGAGTTCGTCAGCCCCGTAAAGTCCGGCCACCTCGTCGAGCTGGGACCGCACTTCGGCCGGCGTTCCCAGGGTCGTGCGGCGACGGCGTTCGGGACGGCCATGCTCGGCGGCCCAAACCTCCGCGGTCTCGACAGACGGCACGGCGATCAATTCGCCCCTGATCAGATGCGCGAACATCATTGCCGCGGGTAGCGCGAGGCGCTCGGCTTCGGCGCGCGTCGGTGCCGCGATCGTCCATGTCGCGACCATGACATAAGGTGCAGCATGGTTCGCCGAAGGTCGGAAATTCCGGCGATAGAGATCGGCAAGCTGCGTCGCGTCGGAATTGATGAAGTCGGCGATGCAATAGGGAAGGCCCGCTTCCGCCGCCCACGTCGCCGAATCGGGTGACGAACCGAGCAGCCAGACTTCGGGCGCGGGCCCGGGCAGCGTATCCTTCAACGCGGCGAACGGATGATCGGCAGGCAAGCCCTCGCCATAATAGGCGAGGATTTCGGCCAGATTGTTCGGAAAATCGTCGTGCGGCATCCGGCGCGATCGGTCGCGCTGGAGCGCATAGGCGGTCCGCTGGTCGCTGCCCGGCGCACGCCCCAGGCCGAGGTCGATACGCCCGGGTGCCAGGCTGTTCAGCAAGGCGAAGGTC
>JANMKS010000122.1:0-4579 GCA_031372155.1 Sphingomonas sp. | reverse complement strand
GAATTGACTTCATATGCGCGCTGCGTCTCGATCATGTCGACAAGCTCCTCGACGACGTTGACGTTCGATGCCTCCAGCGTTCCCGAGCGCAGACTGCCGCGTCCTTCGCTTCCCGGCGCGCCGACTTGCGCCGTGCCGCTGGCGGCGGTCTCGATCAGCAGGTTGTCGCCGATGTTCTGCAACCCCGCGCCGTTCACGAAGCGCGCGGTCTCGATCTTGCCCAGTTCGGTCGTCGTGCCCGCGACCAATGCGGACACAGTGCCGTCGCTGCCGATCGACACCGACTGTGCCCCGTCCGGGATCTGGATTTCGGGCTGGAGCGAAAGCCCTCCGGAGGTCACGATCTTGCCGTCCGCTGACAGGCTGAAATCGCCCGACCGTGTGAATGCCGTTGTGCCGTCGGCCTTCAGAACCTGAAAATATCCGGCGCCCTCGATCGCCAGGTCGAGCGCATTGCCGGTCGTCGTGAACGACCCCTGCGTGTCGATCCGTGCCGTACCGGTCATCTGCGCGCCCGATCCCAGCGACAGGCCGACCGCATAATTATTGGCTTCCGAAGAAGGCGCGCCGGGGGTCGTGATCGACTGATAGGCGAGCGTCTCGAACACGGCTCGGTCGCGCTTGAACCCGGTCGTGTTCACGTTCGCCAGATTGTTCGCGATCACGCGCATTCGGTTGTTCTGCGCGTCGAGCCCGGTGCGTGCGACGTGAAGAGCAGCATTGGCCATAATCTTGTCCTTAGCTTGGCAGTTTCATGAGAGAGGCACCCGCCGCGTCGAGATCGCGCGCGGTCGTCAGCAGCTTGACCTGCAAGTCCCAGCTTCGCGCGGCATCGATCATCGCGACGAGCGCGCTGCTGGCATCCACGTTCGATCCCTCGAGCGAGGCGACGGTCAATCGGGCGTCGGGATCGTCGGGCAGAACGCCCCCGCCACGCACGCGGAACAGGCCGTCGACGTGCTTGACGATCTCCGATCCTGCCGGGGACGCGAGCTTCAGCCGGTCGATCTTTTGCGGGGCGGCGGGGTCGCCGCCCGCGGGCACGATCCAGAGCGAACCGTCTTCGGCGACACGCACGTCGTCGGCGGGTGGGACGCTGATCGGCCCGCTTCCACCGATGACCGGCCGTCCGTCTCCCGTCGTCAGCAAGCCTGCGTCCGAGAGCAGCAGGTCGCCGCGCCGCGTATAGCCTTCGTCGCCGTCTTCGGCCTGCACGGTCAGGAATGCATCGCCTTGCAATGCCACGTCAAGCGGCCGTCCAGTGGCCGTAATCGCCCCTGCGTGCATGTCGGCGGCGTCGACCTCTTCGGAAGCCACGGCACGATCGGGCAGGCCCGGGCCGGTTAGCCAGATGGGGCGCACGCTTGCCATGTCCGCGCGAAAGCCCGTCGTCGCCACGTTGGCGAGGTTGTTCGCGGTCGCGACCTGACGCGCCATCGCGGCCTTCATTGCCGACAGGCTGGTGTGGATCAGCCGGTCCACCTCATGTCCTCAGATTGATGATCGTTTGCGTCATCGCGCTGGCTGTTTCGATGGCCTTGGCATTGGCCTGGAAATTACGTTGCGCGCCGATCAGCGCGACCAGTTCCTCGGTGATGTCGACGTTGGCGCGTTCGAGTGCGCCAGAGCGGATTGTTCCGAGCGGACCGTTGGCCGCCGCGTTGATCGCAGGGGGGCCGCTATCACCCGTCGATTGCCAGTGCGCGTCGCCGATGGGACGCAGCCCTTCCTGTGCCGTAAAGCTCGCCATCGCGACCTTGCCGAGCAAATCCTTGGTCCCGTCGCCATAGGTCGCCGTAACAAGACCGTCATTGCCGATCGAGATGTTCGCCAGACTGACTGTCGGGTCGCCCGGCTTCGTACTCGGCAGGATCAGGTCGGTCATGCTTGCGAGCGACGTCGACGTAACTGCCCCGGTCGCGTCGACCGGCAATAACTGCAGCTTCGACCCGATCGTATCGACGACGTTGCGCGCGACATCCACCTGGAACGCGCCATTGCGGGTATAGCTGATGTCACTTCTCGGCGGGTCGCCGCGGACGACGAACAGTCCTTCGCCCGCGATTGCGAGATCGAGCGTCTTGTCGGTCGCTTCGAGCGTGCCTTGCGTGAATTGCTGGGTGACGCCGTTCAGGCGCGTGCCTTGTCCCGCGATCATCTTGGTCGTCTGCGTGGGGGCGGACGCAAACAGGTCGCCGAAGATGGCGCGGCTTTTCTTGAAACCTGCCGATCCGACATTGGCCACGTTGTTGGAAATCGTGGCAAGGTCGGTCTGCGCGGCCTTCAGGCCCGAAAGAGAAGTATAGAATGACATCAGTTTTCTCCCGATACCGTTCCCCCGCAAAGGCGGGGGCCAAGTCCTGTTTCAAATATTTTTTTGTTTCGGGTCTGGACCCCCGCCTTCGCGGGGGGAACGGGCCGGTTTTTATCCGAGCTGAATCACGGCTTCGGGCGCGATCAGGCCGTTGGGGGTCACAAGCCGCGCCGCACTGCCGCTTGCCGGCGACTTGATGCCACCGATCGGGGTCCAGACGTTTGTCGTTGTCGGGATGACACCGCCTGCTGCGTCGCGGGCGCTCACACGAACGCGAACCGCGCCGCTCGCGCTTCCGGCCTCGCCGACGCCGTCCCACGCGAACGACACGGGACCGGCTCCCGCGCCGCTCGTCTGGCTTCCGATGATCAGGCCGTTGCGATCGAGATAGTCGATCGTCACGCTGCTTGCGGGCGTGTCGAGATTCACCTGCCCGGCGTACGTGCCATTGGTGTTGCGATTGACGAAGTCGCCCGCGATCAGCGCGTCGCGACCGATCCACGTTCCCGCATCGCCGACCCGCCCGCCATCGAGCTTTGCAGATATCGCCTTCAGCGATGCGTTGATTTCGGCGATCCCGGCGGTGCTCGAGAATTGCGAGAGCTGGGCGACCATTGATTGACTGTCCATGGGGTTCAACGGATCCTGTGTCTGGAGTTGGGTGGTCATGAGTTTCAGGAAATCGGACTGGGCCAGCGTTCCCTTGCCCGTGGCACGCGTGGTCGCGTTGACCGCAGACAGGCTGTTCGTGTCGATGTTCATCGGCTGATCCTTATCGTTTCGAGGATGAGTGACTTTGCGGTCTCGAGGACCTGGACATTGTTTTGATACTGGCGTGACGCTTCGAGCATCTCGACCATCTCGGCGTTGCCATCGACGCCAGCTTCCCAGACGTTACCGTCGCCGTCCGCGAGCGGATGGTTGGGGTCGTGCCGCAATGTCGCTGGTGTACTCGAAGCGATCACGCGGTCGACCTGCACAGTCGCAACGCCGGCTTCTTCGCTGATCGCGTGAAACACCGGCTTGAGTGCGCGAAACGCCGTTTTCTCGCTTCCCGAGATCGACCCCGCATTCGCCAGGTTCGAAGCAGTCGTATTGAGGCGAACGAGCTGTGCCGACATTGCCCGACCGGCGATATCGAATACGTCCATCGGCATGATCATTCTCCTTTCAGCGCGCGGGTGATCGTGGCGATGCGGCCTTCGAGGAACGCGAGCGTCGTGCGATATTGGACTGCGTTCTCTGCGAAGGCGGTCTGTTCGGTCGAAAGTTCGACAGTGTTTCCGTCGAGCGAGGGCTGAACTGGAACGCGGTATCGAAGCGCCTCGCTGCTTGCGCCTCCGCTTTCGGCGAGGCGCATCGCTTGGCCGAAATCGACATCGCGCGCCTTGTAGTTGGGCGTTGCAGCGTTCGCTATGTTCGAGGCGAGCACCGCCATGCGCTGTGCCCTGACCATTAAAGCGCTTCCGTGAATACCGAACAGTTCGTCTGCCACAATGCCTACCCGCTTAAGTTTCGTGCGCGGCCGTCGTCACCTTGAGTTGCGACCGCCTTGCCAATTGTTTCAGCAAGCGGTGTGCCAACACCAAAAGAACGCAATTCTGCGGATTTTGGGAAAACGGCGAGGTGGATGCGGCAAGGTTCTGCCGCACTCCGGCAAATCCTTGCCGCTTTGCCAATGATGTGCACGACTGGACTCGATCGATGGCAAAGCCGTTCGCCGCCCTCCTTAATTTGCTCGCCCTGCTGCCGACCCTGGCCTTTGCACGCGAGCAACAGAGCCTCACTGCGATCGACGCACGTGCAGCGCGTGCGCTTGAAGGATCAGGCTTTGTGGCAAGGCCGGTTGATCGCGGGCTTCGGCTTGCACCGTGCCCCGAGGCTTTGAGCGCAGCTATCCTAGGGACGAGTGCCGTGGCGATCCGCTGTGACCGATTGGGCTGGCGCGTGCGCGTTCCCGCCATAGCAGGAACGGCGACTGCGAATGCGGCAAGAGTGATCGACCGCGGCGATCTGGTGACTGTGGAATTCGTCGGATCGCACTTCACCGTCAATGCTTCGGGAATCGCGATGAGCGACGCAGCCGTTGGTGGCGCCGTCCGCGTGAAGATCGGTCAAAATGCACGACCCGTGACCGGTGAAGCTGTTGAAGCCGGGAAAGTACGCGTGCGCCGCTAAAGATTTCGTCAAGCAATCCGTTAACGGAAGCGAAGGATGAAAATGATGGTCAATCCCGTTTCCAGTCTCGTCGTCGGAACGACGAAC
>JANMKS010000083.1:0-3122 GCA_031372155.1 Sphingomonas sp. | reverse complement strand
GGAGAGATGGCGGCAATGGTCATTCTCGATGCTTGCATCCGGCTGCTCCCCGGCGTAATGGGCGCGGCTTCAAGTGGTGTGGAAGAGAGCTTCGAGACGGGGCTCCTCGAATACCCGCAATACACCCGACCTGCGATATGGGAGGGCCGAGCGATCCCCGAAGTGTTGCGATCGGGGGATCACGCGGCGGTGGAGACATGGCGAAAGTCGATGTCTGACGCCGATACACGGTCACGCAGACCGGACCTTTGGGAGCGTCATGAGGGCGCTCGGGTCCAGCCTGCCTCTGGCGCGCACGGTAAGTTAAAGGGCAAGAGGCCATGAACCTCCTCCAGACGATTGAAGCCGAGAACGTCGCCAAGCTTTTGGAAAAGCGCGCGATCCCCGATTTCCGACCCGGCGACACGCTGAAGGTCGGCGTGAAAGTCGTCGAAGGCGAACGCACCCGCGTCCAGAACTACGAAGGCGTCTGCATTGCGCGCGCCAACAAGGGCATGGGATCGAGCTTCACCGTCCGCAAGATTTCGTTCGGTGAGGGCGTCGAGCGCGTGTTCCCGCTCTATTCGCCAAACATCGACAGCATCGAGGTCGTCCGCAAGGGTGCCGTGCGTCGTGCCAAGCTCTATTATCTGCGCGGTCGTCGCGGCAAATCGGCGCGTATCGCCGAACGTCGCGACACGAGGGGCGACGTCAAGTCGGGCGCCTGAATCCTTCATCGCTTTCCGTGAGCCTGTCGGCGGGTTTGTTCTGTCCATCGGCTTGATTGGATAAAGGGCAGGGCTTCGACAGGCTCAGCCGAGTCGGAGTTGGACGATGTGCCGATGGATTGCCCTTCTCGTTTCGCTTGTACTTGCCACTCCTGCGATGGCTGAAGAATCGCCTGCTCCAAAGCTGACGCTCGAACGCATTTTCGCGTCGCCCAGCCTTGGCGGGTCGACGCCGCGCGCACTGAAGCTCTCGCCCGATGGCACGTTGCTGACGAGCCTGCGTCCTCGCCCGGACGATCGCGAGCGCTTTGATCTGTGGGCGGTCGACACGACGACGAACGAAGCGCGCATGCTTGTCGATTCGACGAAGTTCGGCGGCGGCGAATTGTCCGAAGCCGAAAAGATGCAGCGCGAGCGCGCGCGTATCGGCAGCGCGAAGGGGATTATCAGTTATGACTGGGCACCCGACGCCAAGTCGTTGCTCGTGCCCGTCGACGGTGATCTTTTCATCGCTGATATCGGCGGTGGTGTCCGGCGACTGACCAACACACCGCAGGGCGAACTCGATGCGGTGATCAGTCCGAGCGGTGGCTTCGTCTCGTTCGTGCGCGACCAGAACCTGTTCGTCGTCGAGACTGCGAGCGGTGTCGAGCGGCGGCTGACGCGTGACGGCGGCGGGACGCTGAGCTGGGGCGTGGCGGAGTTCGTCGCGCAGGAAGAGATGGACCGGACGCGCGGCATGTGGTGGTCCCCCGATGACAGCAGGATCGCCGTCGCGCGTGTCGACGAGAGCGGCGTCGCGATCGTCAGTCGCGCCGCGATCGGTGCCGACGGGACCAGCGTGTACGAGCAGCGCTATCCGCGCGCGGGCGCCGCCAACGCGGTCGTCGACCTGTATGTGATGCGCAACGACGGTGGCAGCGTCGTGAAGGTCGACCTGGGCAAGAACGCCGACGTCTATCTCGCTCGCGTCGATTGGGCACCCGACGGCAAGTGGCTGTATGTGCAGCGCGAGAGCCGTGATCAGAAGACGCTCGACCTGTTGCGCGTCGACCCGGCGACGGGCGCATCGACAATCGTGTTCAGCGAAACGGCAAAGACGTGGATCAACCTCCATGACAATTTTCGTGCGCTGAAAGACGGTAGTATTTTGTGGTCGTCGGAACGCGACGGCTATTCGCACCTGTACCGCTGGCGGGCGGGCAAGTGGACGCAACTGACCAAGGGACCGTGGATGGTTCGCGGCGTCGTGTCGGTCGACGAAAGCAAGGGCCGCGTCGTTTTCACGGGCAATCGCGAAACGCCGATAGAACAGCAGCTTTACACGGTCGGCCTCGATGGCGGGCCGGTTACGCAGCTGAGCGAGAACGGCTGGTGGAACTGCGCGCGCAGCGGCGGACGGGGCGAGAGCTGCAGCGTTGCGGGCGACCGCATGATCGTGACGCGATCGAACGGCGATCAGCCCGAACAGGCCTATCTTGCTGATCTGAAAGGTAAGAATGTCGGCTGGATCGAGGAGAACAGGATATCCGGATCGCACCCCTACGCGCCTTATCTTGCGGCGCATGCCGGGCGCGAGTTTGGGACGCTGAAGGCCGCCGATGGCGCGACGCTGCATTACAAGCTCTTGAAGCCGCAGCTTGCCGCGGGTGAGCGGGCACCCGTCTTCTTCCAGGTCTATGGCGGCCCCGGAGCAGGGCGCCAGGTCACCAACAGCTGGGGCGGTGCGATCGAGCAGTATCTCGTGCAACAGGGCTGGGTCGTCTTTTCGATTGACAATCGCGGCACGCCCGATCGCGGCGTGGCGTTCGAGGCACCGATCCATCGCGCGATGTCCGGGGTAGAGGTTCAGGATCAGCTCGCGGGGCTGGCGTGGTTAAAGCGCCAACCGTTCGTCGATCCGGGCCGCGTCGCGGTTTATGGCTGGTCCTATGGCGGTTACATGACGCTGCGATTGCTCGAGAGTGCGCCGGGTGCGTTCGCAGCGGGCATCGCGGGCGCCCCTGTGACCAAGTGGGAGCTGTATGACACCCATTACACCGAACGCTACATGGGCGATCCGAAGAAGGATGCGGCCGCTTATGCCAAGGCGAGTCCGCTCGTGAACAGCGACAGCCTGTCCGATCCATTGCTCGTCGTGCACGGCATGGCGGACGACAACGTGGTCTTTGAAAACTCGACGGCGTTGTTCGCAAAGCTTCAGCGCAGTGCAAAACCCTTTGAAATGATGGTTTATCCGGGCCAGACCCACTCGGTTTCGGGCCCCGGTATCAGTGTGCACCTGTGGCGCACGATGCTTGGTTTCCTGGACCGCGAAGTGAAGGCGAAACGCTAGCCGATTGCGGAGCGATCGACGAGGCGGGTGTACAAGTGCCAGGTCGCATAGCCGAGCACCGGCAACACAAAGGCAAGCCC
>JANMKS010000042.1:0-7785 GCA_031372155.1 Sphingomonas sp. | reverse complement strand
AGCGCATCGGGGTCGGTTGCGCGAAAGAAGATTCCTCCGATTCCTGTCACCCCCACGGCGCTTCCCTTCTGGTGTTCATAGCGTCTGCCCCCTATCCAGCCCCCAACATTCACGGGAGTCAATCATGGGTTTCAAATGCGGCATTGTGGGATTGCCCAATGTCGGCAAGTCGACCTTGTTCAATGCCCTGACCGAAACGGCGGCGGCGCAGGCGGCGAATTACCCGTTCTGCACGATCGAGCCCAATGTCGGGAATGTCGCGGTGCCCGATGCGCGGCTCGACACGATTGCGAAGATCGGTGCTTCGGCGAAGATCGTCGAGACTCAGCTGGCTTTCGTGGACATCGCGGGGCTGGTGCGAGGTGCCTCGACCGGTGAGGGGCTGGGCAACCAGTTTCTGGGCAACATTCGTGAGGTCGATGCAATCGTCCACGTGCTGCGCTGTTTCGAGGGCGGCGACGTGACGCATGTCGAGGGCAAGGTCGATCCGATCGCCGATGCCGATACCGTAGAAACGGAGCTGATGCTGTCGGACCTCGAGAGCCTTGAAAAGCGCGTGCCCAATTGGGCCAAGAAGGGACAGCAGGGTGACAAGGAAGCCAAGGCCGCCGCGGCGGTTCTGGGCCGTGCGCTCGAGCTGCTCCGTGCGGGATCCCCTGCCCGGCTGACTGCGGTCAACGATCCCGAAGAGGCACGGCTGTTCGCGCAGGCGCAATTGCTGACGTCGAAGCCTGTGCTTTACGTTTGCAACGTCGATGAGGGATCGGCGGCGGCGGGCAACGCCTTGTCCGCGCGCGTGTTCGAAAAGGCCAAGGCTGAAGGGGCACAGGCAGTTGTGGTTTCGGCGGCAATCGAAGCCGATATCGCGACGATGCCAGCCGAGGATCGTAGCGAGTTCCTGTCTGACCTGGGCCTGACAGAGACCGGACTGACGCGCGTCATCCGTGCCGGATACGAATTGTTGCACCTGATCACCTTCTTCACCGTGGGGCCGAAGGAAGCGCGCGCGTGGACGGTGCACAAGGGCGCGACCGCACCGAATGCCGCCGGCGTGATCCACACCGATTTCGAAAAGGGGTTCATCCGCGCCGAAACGATGGCGTATGAGGATTATGTCGCGCATAACGGCGAAGCGGGCGCGCGCGAGGCGGGCAAGTGGCGTTCGGAGGGGAAGGACTACATCGTGGTCGACGGCGATATCATGCTGTTCAGGTTCAACGTCTGATGCTGTATTTCGAGGACGTCGAGCCCGGCACGAAAGCTGCTTTCGGGCGGTACGAAGTCACGCGCGACGAAGTGATCGAGTTTGCGTCTAAATACGATCCGCAGCCGTTCCATTTGTCGGACGAGGAAGCCGCAAAGACATATTTCGGAAAACTGTCGGCGAGCGGCTGGCACACCGCCGCGATGATGATGCGGATGCTCGTTCAGAACATTTCGGACATCCAGCAGGCGGGTCTTGGGTCGCCCGGCATCGACGAGCTGCGCTGGTTGAAGCCCGTTTATCCGGGCGACGTGCTCCGCGTGGAAACCGAAGTGATCGACAAGCGGCCCTCTCGCAGCCGCGACGACATGGGTTCGTTCCGTTCGAAGGCGACCGTGTTCAACCAGGATGATGTGCCGGTTATGACGGTCCTTTCAATCGGCCTGATACGGCGACGCCCTGCCGGTCAGTGACCCGGAAATGCCATGAGGCTGTGGACCAAGACGCCCTCGGCGCGTAATCGGTCTGCGCCGCCAAGGTCGGGAAGATCGATCGCAAATATCGCGCCGACGACCTCGGCGCCGGCTTCGCGCAGCAGCGATACGCAGGCGAGCGCGGTGCCGCCCGTTGCGACCAGATCGTCGACTATGAGTGCCCGGTGGCCCGGCAAGACGGCATCGACGTGCAGTTCGAGCCGGTCGGTCCCGTATTCGAGCGCATAGTCGACGCCGAGTGTCGCGCCGGGCAATTTCCCTTTCTTGCGGGCCGGGATGACACCTGCGCCCAGCGCCTTCGCTACAGGTGCCCCGAACAGGAAGCCGCGTGCGTCGATGGCGACGATGCGGTCGGGTCCGAGCGGGCGAGCGAGCGCGACCATTGCGTCGACGGCGGCTGAAAATCCAGTGCCGTCGGCGAGCAGCGTCGATATGTCGCGGAAGGCGATCCCGGCCTTTGGGAAATCAGGAATGGTACGGACGAGCTTCTTCAGCGCGTCCGCATCCACGGCTCAGGCCTTGTTTTTCTTGTCGGCCCAGATCGACCGGTATGCCGCGTAGGCAAGACCGGTAAAGATCAGAAGATAGACAAGCGCCGCCCATCCGACGCGGTGCCGCGCCTGTAGCTTGGGTTCGGCTGCCCACATCAGAAACGCGCTGACGTCCTTCGACATCTGATTCACCGAGGACTTGGTCCCATCCGTGTACGTCACCGAGCCGTCGGTCAGCGGCGGTGCCATCGCGAGGTTCAGGTTGCGAAACCACGGGTTGTAATGAAGACCGTCGGGCGTTTTCACATCGGGATAGCGCTTCAGGAGTTCGGCAGGCTGATCCTGATAGCTGGTGAGCAACCGGTAGATGTAATGCGGGCCGTCCTCGCGCGCCTTGGCGATGAGCGACTGGTCCGGCGGGATCGCGTTGTTGTTCGCTGCCCGTGCGGCGACGTCATTGGCAAACGGCATCGGAAAGCGGTCCGACGGAAGCGGCTTGCGCGTAGTCGCCTCTCCGGTCGCGGGATCGATCGACGGCGTTTCGAGCGCCCAGTTCTTCGCAATCGCCTTCACCTCAGGCTTCGAAAAGCCGATCTCCTCGAGGTCGCGGAACGACAGATACTTCATGCTGTGACACGCCGAGCAGACTTCCTTGTAGACCTGGAAGCCGCGCTGAAGCTGGCGGTTGTCGTATTGACCTGCGGGGCCGTCGAACGAGAAGCTGACTTCTTTAGCCGGGCGATGTTCGGCGACCCAATGTTCGGCGGTCTTGACGTGAGGTTCGCTCACGTAGGCGATCGCCCCCCACATGAAAGACCAGAGCGCGACGGCGACAAAGCCGATCCCTGCGAGAATGCCGAGCGGACGAACCATCTATCTTTCCTTATTCGGCCGGTGCGAGCTGAGGCGCTCCGCCCGGACCGCGATTGTCCAGCCCGACCGGGGCCGATTCCTGCTTCTCGCCGTGAAGCACGCTCTCACTGATCGAATTGGGCAGCGGAAGCGGCCGTTCAATCATCGAAACCAGCGGCAGGATGATGAGAAAGTGCGCGAAATAGTAGGCGGTCGCGAGTTGGCTGATCATCACATAGGGTTCTTCGGCAGGCGCGCCACCGCAATAGCCGAGGACCAGCACGCACGGAATCAACCCGAACCAGAAAAACTTCTTGAACATCGGGCGGTAATGTCCCGAGCGCACCGGCGACGTATCGAGCCAGGGCAGGAAAAACAGCAACAGGATCGCGCTGAACATCGCCAGCACACCCCAGAGCTTTGCCGGCAGGATGAAATCGACAGTGAAGGCACGCAGGATCGCGTAGAACGGCCAGAAGTACCATTCGGGAACGATGTGCGCCGGTGTCGAAAGCGGATTGGCTTCGATATAATTGTCCGCGTGTCCCAGATAGTTGGGGATGAAGAAAAGCAGGACGGCAAAAACGATCAGGAAAATGCCGAGCCCGTAGCCATCCTTTGCCGTGTAATAGGGATGGAACGGGACGGTATCCTGCGGCCCTTTCACGTCGACGCCGGTCGGGTTCGACGAACCCGGTATGTGAAGTGCCCAGATGTGCAGGATGATGACGCCCGCCGTCACGAACGGCAGCAGATAGTGAAGCGAGAAGAAGCGGTTGAGCGCGGCGTTATCCGGTGCAAATCCGCCCAGGATGAGCGTGTGCAGCGATTCCCCGACCAGCGGTATCGCGCTGAACAGCCCGGTGATGACCTGTGCGCCCCAAAAGCTCATCTGTCCCCACGGAAGGACATAGCCCATGAAGGCGGTTGCCATCATCAGCAGGAAAATGACGAGCCCGAGCAGCCAGATGACCTCTCGCGGCGGCTTGTACGAACCGTAGAACAGTCCGCGGAAGATGTGCAGATAGACGACGATGAAGAACATCGAAGCGCCGTTGGCGTGCGCGTAACGCAGGAACCAGCCGGCGTTCACGTCGCGCATGATGTATTCGACCGAGGCGAACGCCACGCCGGTGTCCGCCCGGTAATGCATCGCGAGCACGATGCCGGTCACGATCTGGATCATCAGCGACGCCCCGGCAAGCACGCCGAAGTTCCAGAAATAATTGAGGTTGCGCGGCACCGGATAACCGGCACCGACGGCGTTGTAGACCAGCCGCGGCATCGGCAGCTTTTCGTCGATGTAGCGCATGAACGGCGACTTCGGCTCGTAATGCTTGGCCCAGGGAAAGCTCATGCCTTCGCTCCTACCTCTACGGTCGTATCCGACCGGAATACGTAATCGGGAACCATCAGGTTCTTGGGGGCCGGACCCTTGCGGATGCGCGCCGCGGTATCATAAGCCGACCCGTGACAGGGACAGAAGTATCCGCCGAATTCACCCTTGTTCTCGCCTTCGGCGGCACCCAGCGGCACACAGCCGAGGTGAGTGCAGACGCCCATCGTGATCAGCCACTGCGCCTTGCCCGGCTTCGTCCGGTCGGCGAGCGATTGCGGATCGCGCAGGCTTGAAACGGGCACGGCGTTGGCGGCCGCGATTTCCTTGGCGGTCAGATGGCGGACGAACAGCGGTTGCTTGCGGAACACGGCCTTGATCGCCTGCCCTTCGGCGATTGCCGCTAGGTCGAGTTCGGTGGTGGCTTCCGCCAGCACATCGGCCGACGGGTTCATCTGATTGACAAGCGGGATGACTATGACACCCGCGCCGACCCCGGCAAAGCTGACGGCGGCAATGTTGATGAAGTCGCGACGGCGAACGCCGCTGCCTTCGGTGTGATCGGCGTCGGTGGTTCCCGCAGCCAGCGCCTGTTCGGCCATTCGAATTCCAGCCCTTGTGTTCATGCGGCGCGCGGCGACATGGCGCACCGTGTCCCGGAGATGCGGGATTGCGGGCTGATAGCGTGTCGCTTCGCGCTTGCAAACAGGGATTTGCGCGCTTGTCGCGTCGCGCGCCGGTCCGTAAGCGGCGACCCGATGCGAATTGCGCTTTATCAGCCTGAAATAGCGGGAAACGTCGGGGCGGTCCTGCGACTGGCGGCATGCATGAGCGTAGGCGTCGACATCATCGAGCCGACCGGCTTTGCCTTTTCGGACGGCAAGATGAAACGCGCGGGCATGGATTACATCGCTCAGGTCGTTCTTGTGCGACACCGCGACTGGGAGAGCTTTGTGGAAAGCGTGCCCGCCCGCATCATATTGCTGACAACCAAAGGTGCGACTTCGCTGTATCAGCATGCTTTCCGTGCCGACGACGTGCTGCTGTTCGGGTGCGAGAGTGCGGGCGTGCCCGAGCTGGTTGCGGCCCGCTGCGACGGGCGCGTACGGATTCCGATTGCATCGGCGGCGCGTTCGTTGAACCTGTCGGTGGCGACGGGAATCGCCGTTGCCGAAGCGTTGCGCCAGACCGGGGGACTGCCTGAATGATCGAACTCGACGAAGAACAGGCCGCAGCGCGGACCTGGTTCGAGGCATTGCGCGACCGGATTTGCGCCTCGTTCGAAAGCATCGAGCGTGACGCGGGGAGCGATGCCGCGTTCGAATATGTCGCCTGGAACCGCGACGACCTTCCCGATGCGTCGGGCGGCGGCGGCGTGCGAGGCGTGATGAAGGGCAAGGTCTTCGAAAAGGTCGGGGTCAACGTATCGACGGTGGCCGGAACGTTCGCGCCCGAATTCGCAAAGTCGATGCACGGAGCAGGTGATAATCCGGACTTTTTTGCGACCGGCATCTCGCTCGTCGCCCATATGTCAAACCCCAAAGTCCCCGCCGTCCACATGAACACGCGCTTCCTCTGCACGACGAAGCGCTGGTTCGGCGGCGGCGCCGACCTGAATCCGCCGCTTCCCTTCGACGAAGACACAGCAGATTTTCACGCCACGTTCGAGCGCGTGTGCGGCGAACAGCCGTCGGGGGACTATCCGCGCTTCAAGGCCTGGGCAGACGAGTATTTCTATATCCCGCACCGCAAGGTGCACCGCGGAGTCGGCGGCATATTCTATGATCACCTCGAAAACGGTTTCGCGGACGATTTCGCGCTGACCCGCGCAGTGGGAGAGGGTTTTCTGGACGTCTATCCGCGGATCGTACGGCGGCGGATGCACGAACTTTCCACGGCCGAGGACCGCGCGGTCATGCTGGCGTGGCGCGGACGTTACGCCGAATTCAACCTGGTGCACGACCGGGGAACGCTGTTCGGCCTGAAGACCGGCGGCAATATCGATGCCATCCTGATGAGCCTGCCGCCGCTTGCGTCATGGGACTGACGCCGGTCCCCGACGGCCACCTCGCCGCCATCGTTACGTCGCTGGAGATGCGCGAGCGACCGTTGCCAAAGCCTATCGAGACGTCGCCGTTCACGCTGTTGCACTGGAAAAAGTTCGAGTGCGCCAAGTACCGTGCCTTGTTCGCGCGCGTCGGGACGCCCTGGCTCTGGTTCTCGCGATTGCTGCTCAGCGACGCCGAATTGTCCGCCGTCGTCGCGCACCACGACGTCGAGGTCTTTGCCGTTGTCGATCGCACCGGCCTCGAAGTGGGTATGCTCGAACTCGATTTTCGCGAGGCTCGGCAATGCGAGATCGCATTCTTCGGGTTAATCCCCGAACTGGCGGGAAAGCGGCTGGGCCGCTGGCTGATGGCCGAAACGCTCGCCCGCGCCTGGCGAAGCGACATCGACCGCGTGTGGGTGCATACGTGCACGCTCGATCATCCGTCGGCACTGAGCTTCTATCGGGCGCAGGGTTTCACCGCGTTTCGCCGTCAAGTCGAGATATTCGCCGATCCGCGCCTCACCGGCGCGCTCCCTGCCGACGCGGCGCCTCAGATTCCGGTGCTGACCCGCCGGTAGAGCGTGGCAAGGAACACAGTCGCGATCAGCGACAATGTCGCCGACACAATACCGGACGTGAGCGCGGTCAGGACCGTCCCGACGAATGTTGAGCCGGCGGCCGCACCGACAAGCGCGAACAAGCTGCCGAAAACAAATCGCACCGCGCTTCCCAGGATCGTCGCCACGAGGATGTAGATGAGGAAGCAGACGGCGAGCCGCGCGACGATACCGCGCGTCAGGCCGAATGCTACCTTGATTGCCTGGATCACGCCCGGGTTACGATCGACCACAAGCGCGTTGAGCATCGAGAGCCGGATACCCAGCCAGAGAATCGCTCCGAGCAGGCCAAGTCCAACCACTGCCGCCCAGGGGGGAAGCTTGGTAAGCACAGCCGGGTCGGCCACATTCAGTCCGTTCGCGAGGAGGATCATGGCAAACGGGACGACCGCGATCGTGAACCCGACTCCCAGCAACAAGGCGATCAGCAAAACCTTGCCGAGGCGGACGCTACCAAGTCGTAGCGATTCGCCAACGCTCAGCCCCGCCTTCAGTACCAGCGCTATGATGGCAAGCTGTCCGATGATCGACCAGACAGTCGCCAGAATCACGACGAGTGTCGCGAGCGCACCGATCGGCTCGCCCTGTTTGGGGATGCGCGCGACCGCTCCCAGCACGTCGCCGACATACAGCGTGGCCAGCGCGAGCGGGATCAGCAGCGCGGATTCACGTCGGATGAACGCGACGGTGTCATCCCAGACCTGGTTCATCGAAATCATGTCCGGCTCCTAGCCGTCAGTG
>JANMKS010000033.1:0-18201 GCA_031372155.1 Sphingomonas sp. | reverse complement strand
GCGCTGATGATGCGCTGGGCATTCGATCATATGCAGCAGCCTGACGGCAGCGCAGTCTATTTGCGCCTGACGACGCGGATCATTCCCCAGGTGACGCGCACCGACGACCAGTGGGAGGCGGACGCGCTGAAGGGAGGGTATTGGCTGCGCGAGCCAGGGCCGGATGCCGAACTGGCAATCGTATTTTCGGGAGCTGTTGCACCCGAGGCGCTGGCGGCGTTCGACCTGCTGGTGCACGATGTGCCCGGCATCGGCCTGCTCGCCATCACCTCGCCCGACTTGCTCCACCGCGACTGGTCCGCGCGCCATGCTGACCGCTGGACTGGCCACAAGACTCGCGAATTATGCCACGTCGAAATCCTGCTCGACCGTCTTGCGCCCGATGCCGGACTGATCACTGTCCTCGACGGGTCGCCTGCGGCCTTGTCGTGGCTCGGCGGGGTCAGGGGGATGCGCGTCAGCCCGCTTGGAACCGATCGATTCGGACAGACCGGTGACCTGCCCGATCTTTACCGCACCTACCGGCTCGACTCCGACGCCATCATCGACGCAGCAGCCGAACTTCTGCTTCGCCCTGACCGAATCGGGCTTGATGGCTGAACTCTGTATCACCTGACGGCGCACTCCAAAACAGAGGGTGTGATGCCATGTCGATCAGGTGACTCCGCGCTCACCCGATGCGTTAGCTCAACCTAATATATTGTATTAGCGGGGCTGGACGGTAAGATCGTATGATGCGGTTTCCACCCGAATTCGATCTCCATGCATTGGAAACCTTCGTACTTGTGGTCGAACTCGGCGGCATGTCGCAATGCGCGACGCATTTGCAGGTCACTCAGTCAGCCGTGTCGCAGACGATTGCCAGGCTTGAAGCCGGGATCGGCACGCAGTTGTTCGATCGCAGCCTGCGTCCGTTGGGTCTGACGATGAGCGGCCGGGCGTTGTTCGAACGCAGCGAGCACCTGCTGGCGCAGGCCAAGCTCACCTATGACGCGGTGCGCGAGCAGGCGGCACTGCCCATCGCGCACGTCACGGTAGCCATGTCGTTCAGCCTCGCCAATGAGCTGACCGCGCCGTTGCTCGAAGCGCTCGGTTCGCGCGCCGAACGCTGGAGCATACGATCAGGCATTTCTCGCGAGCATCAGAGCGAATTTTTGGCGCGCGATATCGACATGCTGGTGACGGGCAGCTTCAATCTCGAGCATCGCCATAGGGTCGAGCTTCATCCCGTCTTCGAAGAAGGGTTCGTACTTGTCTTTCCCGCCGGATTCGTCGAGCCGATCGACTTGCGCGGCAGCCCGCCGTTTTTGCCCTTCGTCCGCTTTTCACACCTGACCGGCATGGGTCAGCAAATCGAACGTCAGCTTGTGCGCATGAAGCTTCCTATGCCGCACACCGTCGAAGTCGAATCGGCCGACCAGCAATTGCGTACCGTCGCGGCGGGATATGGCTGGACGATCACCACGCCGGTCTGCCTCGCGGCACAACGCGAACTCTTCGGTCAATTGCGAATAGAGCCAATGCCACGCGGCCAGTTTTCACGATCGGTCCAGGTTGTGGCGCGCATTGGAGAGCTTGGCTCGCTACCTGCCGACATCGCGGTGCTCGCCACGCGCGTGCTGCGCGAGACGACGCTGCCGCCGCTCGTCGCCAAGTTTCCATGGTTGGCTGCGCAGCTTAAATGGGCCGACTGCAACTAGGACGGACGCCGCCACGAGCCACGAGCGCCGAGGTCTAAGAAAAAGCGGATCTCTTATGGCTAAGCTGCTGCGCGTCGCCCATGTGTTCGATCCGACAGGGAAGCCGCCAGACTGACGCGTCGATGTCCTCGTTTTCGTGGCATTTCGCGGTCCAGTTCCGCGAAGAAGTCTGTGATATCACGAAACAGGCTTGTTCGCGCCGCCGGCCCTTCGGCGAGATGTCCAAGGTTTGAATAGGTTTTCAGGATGAAAGGCCTGTGCATCTGTTCGCATATATTGTGGGTAATCTGGCCCTTCAGATACTCGAGCCCCGGGTCGCGCTCGGCATAGGCCAGCAGCATATGCACATCGCTATTGCACAGACCAACCAGCCAATCGACCGGCTCGCATCGGTCGCTGGACGTACCCCGCCCATGCCCGGCGAGCCTTTGCTGCAATATGTTGCGCACGAACGCCGGCACGACACGCGCCAGTCGCCGAAGCGTGCGCCTGGCGCGCGGCGGTCTTTTCAGACCCGGTTGGCGATACAGCGCGACGTTGATGGCGACCGCCGCCCGCAACTCGGGCGCGACGCCTGCCTGCATCATCGACCACGCGCCAGCGCAAAAGCCTAGACCGTATATTCGACGATGCCCTGCCTGGCGCAGGTATTCGACGGCGGCCTGTACGTCACGCGCGCCGTTGTCCGTATAGAGCTTGCCGCCCTGCTCAGCGTCGCCGCGCCCGCTGGTGCCGAAGCCGGCAAAGTCGAAGCGCAGGCTGGTATTGCCACGGCCAGCCTCGTCCCGGGCAAAATCAGCGAACGTACGGCCGGGGCCGACGGTCGACACCATCAATCGCACGGCGTTGCCGCTGGCCGCGTCGACCGGTTCGCTCAGCACGCCAGTCAGGCCGGTCGGGCCAAGTTCCACGAATGTTTCACGCACCCGACGGGCTCGATGGACGAATTCGATGACAGGTCGCGGCGCCGGCTGGTCGGGCACCGGATCGTCGCAAGCGCAATGCTCGTCATGCAGTGCACGGCACCATCGTGCCAGCCCCTCGATGTCCTCATGGGGCAATGTCGGCTCATCGGTTGCGCTGAACAGCCAGGAGTGGATCTGGGTGGACAGCTGCTCCTGAACTTTCAGGCCGCGCTGGCTCAAGCGCGCCAACCAGGGCGCTTTGAGGCCATCGGACGTTTCGCGCATCATCACCAACGACGTATTGGGGGATTCGATCTCGTTGAGATCGATGAGGGCAATGCGCTCCAGCACCGGCGCGGGAATGCTGAAGCCGCCGATTGCAATCGTACCTGCGGCATTGGCTTCGCAGTCGTTGGCGCGCTGAAGCAGCTTGAGTTCGCGCACATAGCGCTTGCCGTTGACGATGGGTGCCCAGGCGATCAGTGCTGCGAGCGGGTCGTCGGCCAGTGCATCGCCGGCCAGTGCTTCGACGGCGAGCGGGAAACCCAGGCGGACGCCAACGACTATCACGCGCGCGGCACCACTGCTGCGTGCGTGACGCACCGCCGCGCGGATGCCCCCACTCCAGCATGTGGCGATATCGTCGTCCTCAAGCATGCCTGCGCTCTGCGAGCAGCCGTGCAAATCCATCAGCAATGCCGGCAATCCGGCATCGGCAAGCGCTTCTGCCAGGGCCACCAGGCCTCCGATCATCGTGCGCTCTTCGTGGACCACGCCCGGCACGATCACGACCGCAGTCGACTTTGCCGAGCCCTGCACAGGCCAGTACCAGGCAGCACCGATGAAGCCGCCCTCCGTATCGATCCACAGATTTTGTCCCCGGCGTTCGGGCTTCGTCATGGCGCAATCTCGATCGTCGAACCCGTCCAGGCGTTCAGCGCGAGCACGGTGACACGCGCGGGAGGCTTGCCCTCACCAAGCGGAACTAGCCGGACCGCCCGAGTCTCGCCGGGTGTCATGTGAAAATATTCATCCTGTGCCACGTAACCGTCAACATCAAAATATACCGACTGCGCACACGTCCGTGTAGAAATTGACGCCACGACACCCTCATCGGGGTGCGCCTCCACGCTGAGTAATTGCAAACCGATGTCGCGTTGGCGCGTGGCGCAAAGCCCCTCGGGAAAGAAAAACGCGCGGTCCAGCGGGGA
Organism: Sphingomonas sp.; assembly: GCA_031372155.1. Taxonomy (GTDB): domain Bacteria; phylum Pseudomonadota; class Alphaproteobacteria; order Sphingomonadales; family Sphingomonadaceae; genus Sphingomonas_O. The sequence goes on along the minus strand of JANMKS010000033.1, from coordinate 14,385 downwards.
GCCCGAGGAATCGCGCAGGGTCGCGGCCACCAATGCGTGCTCGGCGCGGCCGAAGCGATAAGCGCGCGACACGTCGATGAAGCCGTCGAACCACTCCCCAATCGCCCAGCTGTCGCCGCCGTGCGCCGGAACAGCGATGTCCCTGGCGGTTGTTTGCAGGCACAGGCCGTCATCGCGAAAGAGCGCGACCTCGACACTTGCGGCAAGCGGCGTGCCCGGATCGTTGACAACATGTAACGCCAGCCCGTTGGTGCCCTCGTCGGTCAAAAGAATGTGAACCGGCGCGGACGCACGTCGCAGGCCGTGAAACGCCGCCTTGGGCACGCCGCGCTCATCGAGAAGTCCCCAGCCTGCGCCAGCCCAAAGGTCGCGCAAAAACCAGACGAGCGCTCCACGGCAGTCGGAGCCGGGACGCCGCCACTCCGAAATTGTCGCCTCAATCACTTCGGCACTGACGGCGCGACTGAGCTGGAGGTAGCGTTCATGATCGGTGCTGCGCAGTGCAACGGGGTCTGCGCCGTAGAGAAGCTTCAGATAATGGTCGCGGACATCCTCGAAATCCCATCCCGCACCAAGATCGCGCGGTGTGCGTGACTTCCAGCCGGGATGATGTGTGCGTAGCGATGCGCCGCCGGGCATGCGCGCAAGTGTTGCGCGGGGCGGCACGTGCGCGAGTGCCAGGCTCTCACTTGCAAAGCGCAATCCCGAGCGGCGCGCGTCCTCCATTGGTCGCAGGTAAGCGCCGACACCGTAATAGGACGTGGTGCCGACATCGTTCTGATGCGGAAAGGTGCCGCCATGAGCGCTTGAGGGCCAGTATTTGACCCCGGGACAGAATTCCCCGGCAAGCGCAGCCAGATGCTCGTCGAATAACGGCTGTGCCCACGCATCGCGTGGCGCGCCCCACATCGCCGCCTGCTGCTCGGCCTCGCTATTGCCGCAGATGACCGCGAGCGAGGGATGCGCCTGCCAGCGCGCAAGCTGCTGGCGCGCCTCCTCGTTCACTAGAACCATGAAACGCTCATCGCCGTCCGGATAATCCATGTTCGCGAACATGAAGTCCTGCCAGATCAGCAGACCGAGCGCGTCGCACGCCTCGAAAAAAGCATCGTCCTCATAGACCATGCATCCGTTGACCCGTACCATGTTGAGGCCGGCCGCCTGCATTTGCCCCAGTGCAGCCCACGTCGCTTGCGCCGACGCGGCGGGACTTACGACATCGAGGGGGCTCCAGTTCGCGCCACGGCAGAAGACGGGGACGCCGTTGACACGCACTGAGAAGTCGCCGTTGGCCGTTTCCACGGTCAGTGTCCGGAACCCGACGCGGCCGACATCGACGGTTATCGGCCTGGGCGCACCTGACAGATCGATGACGAGTTCGACATCGTATAAAGCTGGCTCCCCGTGCGTGTGCGGCCACCAAAGTTCGGCGTCTGGAATCGTGAGCGCACAGCAATAGGGGGCATTCGCATCGGCGGCCTTTTCGAGTTCTACCTCATAGGAAGCGCCGCCTCGGCTTACCCTCAGCCTCGCCTTGTCGATGCCGTGCGTACCATCCAGCGCTGCCAATTCGACGCTCAGCGCGATCCGCCCTGTCTTTTTCTCGACCTCGCTAAGCAGACTCAGCGCCGACACGTCGATGCCTCTACGATTGATCCATTCTATCGCGCGCCAAGGTCCAATCGCGGGTGCCGGAGGCGACCATCCCGGCGTGCGCCCAAGCGGGCTGACACGTGCCCAGCGCAATTGCTGATGCTCGATCATCGGCGCTCGCCAGCGTGGGCGCGGGCGGCGCTCGTTCAGCCGGCTGTCGAGCGAGGCAAAGCGCATCAGCAGTTCGTTCTTCCCCTCGATTAGCTCGGGAACGACACATTCGTTCGCGACGTGCATGTTGTCACTGGCCAGCAAGGTGCTGCCGTTAAGCCAGACGCTGCACTCGCCCGCCAGCCCGTCGAATGAGAGGGTACGCAACCCGGCATCCACCGCCGGCGGCGCGTCAAAGACCGCCCGGAACCACCAGTCGTCGGCGTCGAACCGCTTGGGCGGCAAATCGAGCGACCACTGTCCCGCGCTGCGCATGGCACCGGCGACAGTATCTGGACTGTCGATCGACATCCAGGCCAACATTGTCGCTCTGGAAAGCTGGGCAGGCGTCGCGATTGCGCCTGCGGGGGTTGCGCAAAGCGACCACTGCGCGTCCAGCGATGAGCGACGATGGCTGGAGACGCCGCGAATACGATGCGTCATGACACTGCTCAGGTCTGGCCGATGCCGACCAAGGCGGCGCGGATCGACGCAATGCTGGCAAAGACGCCACGATTGAGCAGCTCGTCAGGGAATTCGACCTCGAACTCGTCTTCGATTGCCAGCATGACGTTGACAGTTGCGTGAGAGGTCATGCCCGCGTCATACAAATCGGCGTCGCATGCGGACGACAGCGCATCGACCGACAGGCGGCCATGCTTTGCAAGAACGGCCCGGATGCGAGCGTCAAAATTTTCCAGGGTAATGGCCATCGCGAAATTGGAGCCCGTCTGATCTGAAATGTAAACTGAAAGACGCTTATCCCAAGAAGCTTGAATTTCTGTTTACTGAATCACACCGTACACTCGCTCGTGCGCAATTACGGGCGTCAAGCCTTTCTGATATCTGCCTTCAAGAAGTTTAAAGCAAAGCGTTGTAGTCGCGGTCATCAGCGCTCGACGTTGAGCAACCTGTCGCTTCTGGCCGGTTTCGCGTTGTCGAAGCGGACCGCGCAGGCAATGGTACGAATGCAGAAAGGCGATCTCTGTTGATGCAAAGCGAGGAATTCGACCGGCTGCTGGGTTCGGTGCGCAAGGTTGCGACCGAAGTTGCAGCGCGACACGCCGATGAAGTCGACGCGCAGGCGCGATTCCCACGCGAAGCCATTGCAGAGCTGCGTAGCTTGAAGGTGCTATCCGCCGCCGTGCCGTCGTCGCTCGGCGGCTTTGGTTGCTCGCTGGTGCAACAGGGGCAGCTGTGCGCTGCGGTGGCGCGGGGGTGCTCGGCCAGCGGCATGGTGCTCGCGATGCACCTCATTGAAGTCGCATGTTTGGCTCGTCACGGACAGGAGTCGCCGTACTTTGTCGGCGTCCTGAAAGGCATCGTTGCGGAGCAGACGCTGATCGGGTCGGTGACGTCGGAAGTCGGCACCGGCGGCGACACCCGTTCGAGTATTTGCGCGGTCGTGCGCGACGGCGAACAATTCACGCTGGAAAAGGCGGCCACCACCGTTTCCTACGGGCAGCACGCCGACGCTCTGCTCGTAACGGCGCGGCGTACGCCCGATGCCGCTGCGGGTGACCAGGTTCTGGTCTACCTCGAACAGGGTGACTACACGCTCACACCGACTGCGAATTGGGACACGCTGGGCATGCGCGGTACCTGCAGCCCGGGCGGTCTGTTGAGCGCGCAAGCGCCCTCGGAACGCATCGTGCCCGGCAGCTATGCCGATTCATCGGCGCAGACAATGGTGCCCTATTCGCACGTTCTTTGGTCGGCTTTGTGGTGGGGTATCGCAGCGGGTGCCATCGCGCGCGCGGCGGCGTTTGTTCGGACCGCTGCCCGCCGCAATCCCGGCGTAACGCCGCCGGCCGCTGGCGCGCTCGCTCTTGCGATCGCCGACCTGCAATCGATGCACCATCATTGGATCCACAGCGCCGCCGAATTCGACGCGCTCGCCGACGACCGTGATGCGCTGATGGCAATGGGTTGGGCGCTGAAAATGAACAACCAGAAGATTCTGGCGTCGGAGGCCGCACCCCGCGTTGTGCACGCGGCACTGCAGGTTATCGGCGTCATGGGCTACAAGAACGATTCCGAATTCAGCGTCGGCCGCCACTATCGCGACTGCCTCTCCGCCGCCTTGATGGTTTCCAACGAGCGCCTCGCCGCAAAGAATGCCTCCATGCTCCTGGTTTTGAAAGACGTTTGAAGCGATGGATACGCCCGACAAGATCTATGACATCGAAGACTTTTATGCCGGGCTGGTCACTCACGGCCTGATCATGCCGTCGGAGGTTCAGGGCGGGTACGGTCGCGGCGCGGTGTTCGAAGATATCCTCCAGCGCTTCAACGACCTTGTCTCGCGCATCGCCGAGAACGACGGCGCGGAGCCAATGATGTTCCCGCCCATCGTCTCCCGGACGCTGATCGAGAAGGTCGGCTACATGGACAACTTCCCGCATCTGTGCGGCTCGATCCACAGTTTCTTCGGGGGCGAGCAGGAAGCGCGGCAGCTTAGCGAATGCGTACACGCGGGCGAGCGCTGGGAGGATAGGCTCGCCGTCACCGAAAGCATGCTGACGCCTGCAGCCTGTTACCCGGTCTATCCGCTGTTTGCTGGCACACTTCCGCCGGGCGGTCGCCTCGTGACGATCACGGGCTGGGTCTATCGCCACGAGCCATCGCCGGAGCCTACCCGATTGCAAGCTTTCCGCATGCGCGAGTTTATCCGTGTCGGTACGAACGATGAGGTCATCGAATGGCGCAACGCCTGGCTGGAGCGCGGCTTGGCACTTTTGAAGTCCTTGCAGCTTCCGGTCGCGAGCGACGTCGCCAACGACCCATTCTTCGGTCGCGCGGGCAAGATCATGGCCGCTAGCCAGCGCGACCAGCGCCTCAAGTTCGAAATCCTTTGTCCGGTGATTTCCGCCGAAAAGCCGACCGCGATCTGCTCGTTCAACTGGCACCAGGACCATTTCAGCGGCACCTTCGACATCAAGACCGCTGATGGCGAACTGGCCAGTACCGCGTGCCTGGGCTTCGGCCTGGAGCGTGTGACGCTCGCGCTGCTCAAGACGCACGGCTTCGATCCGGCGAACTGGCCAGCCGATGTCCGCGCATTGCTGTGGCCATGACGCGCGTCGTCGCGCTGAATGGCCCCGACGCCTCAGTCTACACGGGCCATGCCCTGCATGGGCCCGATCGTATCTGGCCGGAAAAGAACTGCTACGTCGATCTCTGGATCGAGCTCTTGCATGTCCAGGGCATGGACCCGCACGCGATGCTCCCCTTCGTTTTCGCCCTCGACTTCGAGGGGGATCAGTGGACTTTCTTCAAGCCGCCGCTCGCTGATTTGCGCACGCTGTACGGTATCGATGTTCAGGAACTGACTGTCTGGCGGACCTTGCTCGAACACGCCGTCGAGCATGTCGGTGCCGGCAAGCTGCTGAGCGTGGAGGTCGACTCCTGGTGGCTGCCCGACACCGCCGGCACCGACTATCGCGAAGCTCATGGCAAGACCACCATCGTCATCAACGAGGTCGACACGCATGCCCGGCGCCTGGGATACTTCCACAATGCAGGCTATTACACCCTCGACGGCGAGGACTTTGCGAAGACGTTCTGGCTGGACGGCACGTCACCGGTCCTTGCGCCCTATGCAGAGCTGATCCGCGTCGATCGAGCGGTTGTTCGCGACCCTGGCGTGCTTCGCGCACTCGCGTGCCAGCTGCTCGTCGAGCAACTCGACTGGCGCCCGACGGACAACCCGGTCGAACGGTTCCGCGCCCGTTTCGCAGTTGATTTGGCCAAGCTGCAAGAGGCGGGTCTGCCCGTCTATCACAAATGGGCGTTTGCCGGATTGCGCCAGCTCGGCGCTGCTTCGGAACTCGCGGCGGAATATCTGCGCTGGCATTGGGCGGACCACGCACCCGCAACCGCCATCCACGCATTCCGACTTATCGCGAACCTCGCCAAGACACTGACCCTGAAGTCAGCCCGCGCGGTGAATTCCGGGCGGACGCCCGACCTTGGCGATACCTTCGACGAGATGGCCGCGGCTTGGCAGACCGCGATGGAAGCGACTGTCGCTGCGCTCGACAGCCCTGACGTTACCACGCAATTGGCCGACTGCTAATTTCGAGACGCGCGGCACACAGCGGCCGCGTTGCTGCTCTCCAAGTTGACCGACTTATTGATCGATATCGGGATTCTGGTCGGCGGCCCGCGCTGCGGCTTCGGCCCGGGCTGCGCGCATCTGCTGTTGAAAGCATCCGGTCCAGCCTCCCGGGCCCGACGCGGTGCAGCTTCCTGTCCCGGACCTCGCGCCTGCGTCGGTGGTGGCCTGGGCACGCGCGGCCCAGCTCTGGTTTTCGGGACCGGTCGCGCCATTGTTGCGGAATTGTTTGGGAATGCGAAAGCGTTCGGCTTCGGGAGCGCGCACGCAGATCGTGTCGGAGGGGCATTTGTCCTCGCCGAAAATCGTGAGCACACGGTCGTTGGACAGCTGTGCCTGAACAGGAAGCGGCGCCACGAAGGGCGCGAGCAGCAGGGCGGCGGCAGAGAGAGCGGTACGCATCATGTTATCCTTGTCCCGGGCGCATGAACGCACGATTGCCGACTTCATATCCGTTTTGACAACGCGATTGCCGCGCGACAGCCAAACCGGATCGCCGCCGTCATCAGCGGATAGGCGAAGGCCGCTTCCGCACCCCCGGCCAGTGCGCTTTCGCGATGCTCCACCTCTTCGGCTTGAAAATCCGCTATCGCTTCGGAAAGCTCCGGGTCGCTTTCGCCGAGTTCGCGAAGCTGTTCGCCGTAATGCTCGTCGATTTCGGTTTCGATCGCGACCGTGCACGCCATCGCAGCGGAAGGCCCCATCAGCGCGGTCGCCATGCCCAGCCCGTATCCCGCGACATTCCAAATGGGTGAGAGCAGCGTCGGTCGGACGCGGCGCGTTGCAATCATCGCATCGAAAGTCTTGCGATGACGCTCTTCCTGAGCCGCCATCCGTGCAATTTCGCGCGCGGCCGGGCTTCGGCTGCCCATGATCGCAAGCTGCCCGGCATAAATGCGGGTCGCACCATATTCGCCTGCCTGATCGACGCGAATCATGGAATCGGTATCGGCCTTCATGCGGCTTTCCTTAGCATGGCGAACACGGTGATGCCGCCGACAATCGAAAAGATCGCGTTGAACCCTGCCAGCGAGACACCCAACAACGACCATTGTGCCACGTCGCAGCGAATGAGCGGTGCACTCATGATATCCGACAGGCTGCTGCCGCGCGCAGTATTGGAACAGGTCGTCAGCCCCTCCCACCAGCCATATTCGACGCCGGCGTGAAACGCGCCGATTGCGCCGGAGATAACAATGCCCACCGCGGCCAGCGCGATGAAGATCCGGCGCGCTGGGGTGTGGAGAAAAAAGGCAAGGATCGCGATCGCGATCGCGGCCTCGTGCGGCCAGCGTTGCCAGTGACACATCTCACATGGATACAGCCCGCCTAGATATTGCGAACCCAGCGCACCCGCCATCAACAGGCCGGGCACCGCAAGCGCGACGACATTGGCACGGGCTAGCGGTGTCAACGGCGCGCGACTTGCGCCGCGGGCGCTTTCGCAAGCCGCGCAATCGTCTCGAGCGCGTAGGTCAGCTGAAAGTCAGTGATACCTTTCGCCTTCAGCTGATCGGATGACGCCGCAAAGCGCGGATCGGGCCTGGTGTCGTCCTCCAGCACCGAATTATCGACTTTCGCCTCGTTGATCAGGTGGCGGCGCAAATCGGCTTCGCGGAACCTGGGTCGCGTCTTGTAATCCGCATCGGACAGCTGTGGCACCAGGATATCGGGCTCTATCCCGCCTTCCTGCACGCTGCGGCCCGACGGGGTGTAGTAGCGCGCGGTGGTCAGGCGAAGAGCGGTCGTGTCATCCAGCTGAAGCAACGTCTGGACCGAACCCTTGCCGAAGCTCCGTTCGCCCATGACGAGCCCGCGGTGATGGTCTTGCAGCGCCCCCGCGACGATTTCCGCCGCCGATGCCGATCCCGAATCGACGAGGACCACGATCGGCAGGCCGTGCGCGTAGTCGCCGCGCTTGGCATAATAGCGCTCGATATCGTTCCGGTCCCGACCGCGTTGCGAGACGATTTCGCCGCTCTCGATGAAAGCGTCGGACACGTCGACTGCTTCGTCCAGCAATCCGCCCGGATTGGACCTCAAATCGACCACATAACCCAGTGGCGGCTTGTCCAGCGCCTTGTCGATGCCCATCAATGCGGCCCGGACGCTCGCCCCGGTGTTCTTTGAAAAGGCGTTGATGTTGATATAGCCGACCTGGCCCTTCACTTCCCACTTAACAGGCTTCAATTCGATTATCTCACGAGTCAGGGTCACGTCGAACGGCTTGTCACGCCCCGCGCGGACCAGTGTCAGGCGGATCGAAGTGCCGGGCTTGCCGCGCATCTGATCGACCGCTTCGTCCAGTGTGCCGCCGAAGATCAGATTGCCGTTCAGATGCGTGATGAAGTCGCCGGCCTTGATGCCCGCACGAAATGCCGGGGTGTCTTCGGACGGCGTGATCACCTTCACCGCGCCGTCTTCCATCGTGACCGTCAGGCCAAGTCCACCGTAATTTCCGTCGGTCTGCGTCCGCATCTGCTGAAAATCGCGCGTGTCGAGATATGAAGAATGCGGGTCGAGGCTGGCGAGCATGCCGTCGATGGCACCCTTTATCAGCTTCTGGTCGTCGACTTTGTCGACATAATCCGCGCGCACGCGTTCGAACACCGACATGAACGTGTCGAGTTCGCGGTAAGTGTTGACGTCAACGGCGCCGAGCGCGGCAGTCGTGGCGGGAACGAGCGCGATGGCCGAAACTGTAAGGAGAGCACGGAGGGGAAGCTTTGGCATTGGGAATCCTGTCGAGTTGCACACAAGATAGTGCGAACCCGCCCGATTTCACAATCGCGAAACGAGCCGTGCAATATCCACAGGCTGCCCATTTCGGCGCAGCTCGACGGTGACGGTCGGCCGGACCGGACCCGCGCGCCCGATCGGACTTCCCGGATCGACCGAATCTCCCACCCTGACATCGAGCCCGGCAAGGCTCGTGATGAGCGTTGTCCAGCCGCGCCCGTGATCGAGGATCACGATCTGCCCAAAGCCCCGATAGGGGCCGGCAAAGGCCACGCGACCCCCGGTCGGCGCAACCACCTGGGCTAAAGGTCGGGTGGCGATGGTCAATCCCCGCGCGGTGATGCCGGTTCGCGATATTTCTCCAAGCCCGGTCACGACCTGTCCGATGACTGGCATTCGATATGGCGCCTGAGCAGATTCCTCTGCATCGGTCTGCGGGGGCAGGGGCCGCGGCTCGCCAGGGCGCAGAGGCCTCATTATCGGACCGGGAAGCGAGGCCAGGCGGGCACGCCTTCCGGCGTCCGCGTCGATGCGGCCCATCAGGTCGGCAATGTCGCGAGCTTCTTCGCCGAGGGCGATTGCCCGGTCCTGCTCGATCATCGCGTTTCCGGACAGAGCGTGGGCCGCGTGGCGACGCTGAACGGCAAGTGCTGACAGCCCGCGCCGCTGCTCGACGAGCGTCTGTCGGCTTGCCTGCAAGGCGGTCAGCGCATCCGCCGCTTGCATTTGCAGCACCTTCCCGCGTGCCACTTCCGCACGGACGTCGGCGGTGCGGCTCTGAATGTCGGGAAGAATTGCGGCAAGCATCGCGCGAACGTGCACCATGTCGGCAATCGAGCCAGGTTGGACGAGAGCGAGGGCGGGTGGCCGCCGTGACAACGACTGAAGCGCGGCAACAAGCCGAATTGTCGGCCCCTGCTTTAGGGCGAGCGCGGCGCGCTGCCTTGCCCGGACACGCTCGATCAGCGCGACGTTGGTTTCGGCAGCATTGATTTCAGCTTCGGCAGACTGAATGCGGGCGGCAACCGCAGCGGAGCGCGCGCGGGCACGCGTTGCCTCGCTGGTCGCGGCGGCGGCTGCGGCTTCAAAGCGAGCGGCGCGCGCGGTGGCGTCGGCGGCGTCGCTCTTTGACCTTGCCAATGCGCGACGCTCGTCATCGACCGTTTGCGCAGCAGCAACCGAACCGATCGCCAGAAGAGCGGTGAAGGCGATCGAACGCTTCAGCCCAGCTTCCCGAACTTCGCTTCGAACGCCGCCGTGTCGCCGCTTTCGAGTAATCGCGCCTGCTCGACCCAGTGATCGCGCGACATCCGCCCGGCAAACGGACCAAGCTGAGCATCGAGCGCGACTTGGGACGGCGCATCGAGCGCCGCGAGTTCTGACAGCGATGAAACCCCCACGGTGTGCAGGCGGGCCGCAACCTTTGGCCCCAACCCTTTGATCCGTAACAGGTCGTTACCCTCGGCAATCACGGCGGCGGGGGCGGAAACGGTGGCTTCCCGTCGCGACAGTGTCGATGACATGACCGGATCAACATCGCCCAGTTCGACGCGCTGTCCACGGCTCCGCAGCAGGACGACGAGCACGATTAGCGCCAGCAGTGCGCCGACCAGATAGGGCCAGTAGAGCGTGATGAAATCGTTCATCCTGTGCCTTTAGCGTCCTCGGCTATCGCTCGCCAGCCGATGTCGCGACGATAGAAACCGGTCGGAAAATCGATCAACGCCACTGCTTTGTAGGCCGCCGCCTGCGCCGCGGCGACGTCAGGCCCGGTTGCTGTCACGCCAAGAACCCGGCCACCGCTCGCCATCAGGACACCGTGCGACGACGTCGTGCCGGCATGGAAAACGATTGCACCGGTCGCTTCGGCGCCCTCGATGCCAGCAATCGCGCCACCTTTTTCGGCGATCCCCGGATATCCTCTCGCCGCCATAACGACCGTCAGGGCCGCGTCGCCGGAAAAATTGAGCGGCCCGACCTCGGCAAGGGTCCGGGTCGCGACCGCGTGAAGCAGCATCGCCAGATCGCCTTCGTATCGCATCATCATGACCTGCGTTTCAGGATCGCCGAAGCGCGCATTGTATTCGATCAGTTTCGGTCCTTCGGGCGTCAGCATCAGCCCTGCGAACAGAACCCCTGAAAACGGGGTGCCCGCGTTGGCCATCGCTTGAACCGTTGGCCGAATGATTTCGTCCATAACCCTGGCTTGAAGGGCCGGGGTGAATGCGCGTGCGGGGCTATAGGCTCCCATGCCTCCGGTGTTCGGTCCCGTATCGCCTTCGCCGACCCGCTTGTGATCCTGCGCGCTGGTAAAAGGGAGAACCGTGGTTCCATCGGTCAGCGCAAAGAAGCTGACTTCTTCGCCGGTCATGAATTCCTCGACGACGACCGATGCGCCCGCGCTCCCGAAGCTGCCGTCGAACATGTCTTCGATCGCGGCCCGGGCGGCGCTACTCGTCTCGGCGATGATGACGCCCTTTCCCGCCGCAAGACCGTCCGCCTTTATGACCGCCGGTAAGGCAAATTCACTGAGCCCGAGCAAGGCGAACTTCCTGTCGTCGAACCGGCGGTATGCGGCTGTCGGAATGTCGGCCGCCACGCAAAGATCTTTGGTGAAGCCCTTTGATCCTTCGAGTTGTGCGGCGGCCTTGTCGGGACCGAACACCGGCACGCCTGCCGCGCGAAGGCTGTCGGCAAGGCCGTCCACCAGTGGTCCCTCCGGACCAATTACAACGAGCTTCACGTTGCGTTCACGGCAGAATGCGACGACCGCCGCGTGATCTGCCGTGTCCAGGCCGACGCATTCGGCGTGCCGGGCGATACCGGGGTTGCCGGGGGCGGCGTATAGCGTATCGAGATGCGGCGATTGCGCGAGCTTCCATGCCAGCGCATGTTCGCGACCGCCCGACCCGATCAGCAGGATGTTCATGGAAGACGCCTATTCAGCCGATGCCCCAGGCGGCCTGTTAGCGAAGACCGTCGCCGGCGACAACGCGGGCGCGATGAGCGTATCCGAATTGTCGGCACGACTGAAGCGCCACGTCGAGGACGGCTTTGGCCTTGTCCGTATCCGGGGGGAGATTTCGGGGTGGAAGCGCGTCGCTTCGGGACACTGCTATTTGTGCCTGAAGGATGACAAGGCCGTAATCGACGGCGTCATGTGGAAGGGATCAAGCGCAGGCCTTGCCTTTGCGCCCGCCGATGGCATCGAAGTGATCGCGACCGGAAAGCTCACTACCTACCCAGGTCGATCCAAATATCAGGTCGTAATCGACACGATGGAACTGGCGGGTGAGGGGGCAATGCTGGCCCTGCTCGAAAAGCTGAAGGCGCGGCTGGCGGGAGAGGGGCTGTTCGAAAGCGCAAACAAGCGCGCACTCCCGTATCTGCCGCGAACGATCGGCGTCGTAACGTCGCCGACCGGTGCCGTTATCCGCGATATCCTGCACCGATTGGCCGACCGTTTTCCGACGCATGTGATCGTCTGGCCGGTGATCGTACAGGGAAACGGCGCGGCGTCTGCAATCGCAAAAGCCGTTGACGGATTTTCTGCCATGAAGGGTCCGGGTCGGCCCGACCTCGTCATAGTCGCGCGCGGCGGCGGGTCGGTCGAGGACTTGTGGGCCTTCAACGAAGAGGTCGTCGTGCGCGCGGTTGCGGCCTGCACGATTCCCACCATCTCCGCCGTAGGACACGAGACCGATACGACCCTGTGCGACTTTGCAGCCGACGTTCGCGCGCCCACACCGACCGCAGCCGCCGAAATCGCAGTGCCGGTGCGCAGTGAATTGCTGGCCAACGTGCAGTCGCTTGGTCTGCGGACGCTCCGCTGCGTCAATCGGTACCACGAGCGCGCGACCGAGAAGTACGAGAATGTCGCGGCGCGCTTTCCCGAGCAAGCGGCCTTGCTCGCTCCGCAGGTTCAGCGTGTCGACGATCTGGCCGAACGGACCCGGCGCGCCTTGGGGTTGGCGCTTGCAAAGGCGAGAGGCGATCTCGCGCAGGCCAGCGCGGCACTTCGCCCCGCGACGCTCGAACAGCGTCTCGCGCGGAGCGGAGAGCGGTTGCATCAATTGTGGCGCGTCGCTGCCTCGCTGAACCCTGACCTCGTGCTGAAACGCGGCTATGCGCGCGTCGAAAAGCGCGGCGGAGGTACGATCGTGAACGCGGCGGCCGCTCGGGCGGCGGGCCTGCTTACTGTGCGCTTTGCCGACGGTGCAGTGGATGCGCGGGTTGAGCAAAAGCGTGGTCGCGACTATGTTGGCATTCAACAGGGCAGCCTGCTTTAGGATACGATAACGATGCTGATGTCACCCGCCGGACGCCTCGCGCGGCTTCATTACATGGCCAACGCGTTCCGCGTGCTTTCCTCAGGCGATCACGTGCTCTGTGCCGTCACGGGAGAGAAGATTCGGGTCGATGACTTGCGGTACTGGAACGTGGCGCGACAGGAAGCTTATGCAACCGCGCATGTCGCCACAAAGGCAATTATGGCGTGACAGCGGCATGGCGCGGCCTGCTCGCGTCCGGATTGCTGATGACGCAGTCGGCAATCGCACAACCGGTCGCGGCACCCGCAATCGCAATCGGCGATTTCAGGCTCGACCGCTGGCCGCAACAGGGCGGCGTGGCGAGCGGGACGGTTCCGCCCGCTACAGTTCGCCTGGACAAGGACGGCGTTGAAGTCGCGGTGGCTTCCGACGGTCGATTCCTGATCGGATTCGGGCGCGATAATGCCCCGGTCGCCGTGCTGACCGCCTATCGCAATGACGGCAGCGCAATCGCCGAGCGGGTTGCGGTCGCGCCCCGGCAGTGGCGGATCGAGAACCTGCCCACTCTGCCGCGCTTCGCCCAGCCAGATGCAGAGATTCAGGCACGACGACCGGGCGAGCTGGCGCAAATCGACGCGGCCCGGCGCGTAAATTCGGCGTCGGAGGGCTGGCGACAGGCGTTCTTATGGCCCGTGCAGGGCCGGATCAGCGGTGTATTCGGATCGCAACGCGTCTATCGCGGCGAACCGGGCACCCCGCACAACGGCGTCGACATCGCCGGACCGACCGGGACACCCGTCGTCGCGCCCGCCGACGGCGTCGTCGTTCTCGCGGCCGAAGTGCCGTTTACGCTAGAGGGCAACCTCCTGATGATCGACCACGGCATGGCTTTGAACAGCGCATTCCTGCACCTGTCCCGCATCGACGTGAGGGTGGGCGACACGGTGAAGCAGGGCCAGTTGATCGGCGCGATCGGGATGACCGGCCGCGCGACGGGTCCACATCTTCATTGGGGCATGCGGTGGCAGGACCAGCGAGTCGATCCTGCTATGTTGGCAGGCCCCATGCGTTGAGCTCCATCAGCCGTTACGCGCGTCTTCCAGTTCTTGTCTCCGCGCAAGCGCCTGAGGCGACGCAGGCGGACTGAAATCCTCCCGCCGCCAGATCGCGTTTTCGGGCTCTTCGGGGTCGGGCACGGCAAAACCCACATAACCAAAGAAAGTGGCGATCATGCGTTCGCTCGCGTCGACGATCGGGGTGCGGCCATGCATGAAACGGGTGTTGTCGAGCATCAGGACGTCGCCACGCTGCCAAGCGACTGCCGCACACAGGCTGTCGCCGGCTGCCTTGATCGCCTGCAGCCATTCCTCTGGAACAGGTTGGCCGTTGTCGAGCAGCGGATAATCGGGGCGGTTGTGATTGAAACGTGCGAACAGCAAAAAATTGCCGAACGCC
>JANMKS010000472.1:0-2552 GCA_031372155.1 Sphingomonas sp. | reverse complement strand
CGTCATCGTGACATCGGACACGCTCTGGTCCCCCGCCAAGGCGGCCGAGTTTGTCGGGCGTATGGAAGCCGACGAGATCGACATCGTGATCGGAACGCAGCTCGTGACGAAGGGATATCACTTTCCGAACCTCACCCTCGTGGGGGTGGTCGATGCCGATATCGGGTTGCAGGGCGGCGACCTTCGCGCGGCAGAGCGCAGTTTCCAGCAGATCGCACAGGTCGCCGGGCGGGCGGGGCGTGGGTCGAAGCCGGGTCGAGTGTTCGTGCAGACACACGAACCCAAGTCGCCCGTCATCCGTGCGCTGGTATCCGGCGATGCCGAAAGCTTTTACGCGGCCGAGACCGCGAGCCGGCGCGAGGCGAATGCGCCGCCATTCGGTCGCCTGGCAGCAATCGTCATCTCGTCGGAGAACTTGCGCGAGGCACAGGCGACTGCCCAGGCCATCGCGCGCGCAGCCCCCACGGTAGACGGCATGGAGGTATACGGTCCCGCCCCCGCCCCGCTCGCGATGCTGCGCGGACGGCATCGGCAGCGGCTGCTCGTGCACGCCAGGCGCGCGCTCGACGTTCAGGATGTGATCCGCGACTGGCTGGGCGGGGTCGAGCGGCCGCGCGGCGTTCGCGTTGCGGTCGACGTCGACCCGTACTCGTTCGTTTAAGCGGCCACGCCCTCTGCCAGGATCGTCAGGCCGCGTTCGTTGACCTCTGCGAACCCGCCTCGAACCATGATCTCCGTCGGTGTTGCGCCGTCGGTCGCATAGACCTTGACCGCACCGTCCCGCAGTGTGGCCATGACGGGGGCGTGGTGCGCAAGGACGCCGAAGTCACCCTCGCTGCCCGGCACCGTCACCATGTAGACGTCCTCCGACCGCAATAGGCGCTCGGGGGTGACGAGTTCGAAGTGCAGCATTCTCAAAAGCCTTGGGGCAGTTGCACGCTGGCGGGAATCGCAGCGACGGTGACTATGATGGGTTGAGCCTCGGCAGCGCCTTTGCCCGAAATCAAATTAAGGAGCATCGGTTTTCCGCTCGCCGATCGCTTCACGAACATGCGGCGTTCGGCAGCAGCGCTGGCCTGTTGAGCCGGTGCCTCTTTCCACGCTAGCGGCCCGGAAAGCAGGGCAGCCGCCAACGACGCTTTCGTCGCCGCGCGGTCGGCGACGTGATACAGGATCAACCGGCAGGTGGGTTGAGCCCCGCCGAGAGCCATCGCAAAGGCGTCTGCACCGACCAGCCTATGCGCAAGTGTAGCGCGATTGAACAGGGCACGGAATTCCCCGGATTCGTCAAGCGCAGCCTGCGGCAGTCCGACGGCAAGGCCGTAGCCGGCGAGCAAGGCGTTCTGCGCCGCAAGCCCGTCGGGGAAAACAACGTCCTGCGAAATGATGCCAACGCACGCACGAGTCGCGGTTTCTGCGGCCGCTTCGCCCAAGGTCACCGGCCGCGGCTTGGACGCGTCTGCGGCGCTGCATGCCAGCAGCAGCACCGCCGCAAAGATCGCAGGAGCACGGCCAACGCGCATCAGGCTTCCGCCGCCATCTTCTGGGCCTTCGCAACAGCCTCCTCGATGCCGCCGACCATGTAGAACGCGGCTTCTGGAAGGTGGTCATATTCGCCGTCGACCACCGCCTTGAACGACTTCACGGTGTCTTCGACCTGCACGAACTTGCCGCTGATGCCGGTGAAGACTTCGGCAACGTGGAAGGGTTGCGACAGGAACTTCTGGATCTTGCGGGCGCGGCTGACCGTCAGGCGATCGTCTTCGCTCAATTCGTCCATGCCGAGAATGGCGATGATGTCCTGAAGCGACTTGTATTTCTGCAATGTTTCCTGAACCTTGCGCGCGGTATCGTAATGCTCCTGTCCGACGACTGCCGGGGTCAGGACACGCGACGTCGAATCGAGCGGATCGACTGCCGGATAGATGCCGAGTTCCGAAATCGCACGGTTGAGCGTGGTCGTCGCGTCCAAGTGAGCGAACGACGTTGCAGGTGCCGGATCGGTGAGATCGTCGGCGGGCACGTAGATTGCCTGCACCGAGGTGATCGACCCCTTGTTGGTCGAGGTGATGCGTTCCTGCAGCGCGCCCATGTCGGTCGACAGGGTTGGCTGATAGCCCACCGCCGAAGGAATACGGCCGAGCAGCGCCGACACTTCCGAACCCGCCTGGGTAAAGCGGAAAATGTTATCCACGAAGAACAGCACGTCCTGGCCTTCGACGTCGCGAAAATATTCGGCGATCGTCAGGCCCGACAGCGCCACGCGGGCACGCGCGCCGGGCGGCTCGTTCATCTGACCAAAGACGAGTGCGACCTTCGATCCTTCGGGCGTCGGGTTGCCGTCGGCATCCTTGGCGATGACGCCCGCGTCGAGGAATTCATGATAAAGATCATTGCCTTCGCGGGTGCGCTCACCAACGCCTGCGAACACCGACACGCCGCCATGCCCCTTGGCGATGTTGTTGATCAGCTCCTGGATGAGCACCGTCTTGCCGACGCCCGCGCCACCAAAGAGCCCGATCTTGCCGCCGCGCGCGTAGGGCGCGAGCAGG
>JANMKS010000206.1:0-1777 GCA_031372155.1 Sphingomonas sp. | reverse complement strand
GAAGTAAGGGGCATTGCGAGCAGGCAAACCCTTTGCTAGAGGCCCGCGCCTACCCGTCGTCGGCGTTCTGTCCGGACGACGCATGACTGTGCGGTCGTGGCGGAACTGGTAGACGCGCAACGTTGAGGTCGTTGTGGCCGAAAGGCCGTGGAAGTTCGAGTCTTCTCGACCGCACCAGTCAGTTCGCCGCGGTGACCGTGACCGGCATCGCTGCCTGGGTACCGAGATGCACCGACGGCGACTTCTCCCCGACTACCGCAACCCCCGGTAAAGTACGATCGAGTTTGGCGGCCTGCGCCGAGAGCGACGCGACGCGGAGCGTGTAACGCCCGTACGGCACCCCTTCGAAGATGAAAAAGCCGTCGAAGTCGGAGCGGGTTTTTGCGGCTACGCGGCCCTCCAAGTCGATCAGCTCCAGATCGACTCCCTCGACCTGCCCGCCACCGCTCCGCACGAGCGTGCCGTCGACGTCGCCTGTCGCGACCAGCGCAAGTTCGATGGGCACCGCAATGCCCGGCCTTGGCACCACGACGATACCGGTCGAGGCGGGCTGGACCAGAGCATCGGGCAGCGATGCGCCATCGATGCCGATCAGGACCGGCTCAAAGGGGTCCAGACCGTCGATGACGACTTCACCGTTCGGGTCGGTCAGCAAAGCGACCGGGGTACGGCCCGCGGACACTTGCGCGCCCTTTTCCAGCCGCTCGCCGGGGTCGCGGCGATTGTTGTTGTTGGCGTCGCGATAGACGCGAACCAGCGCAGAGCCCTGCGACGCCAGCTTGTCAGAGGTGAGCCGTATGCCGCCGTCCCGCCGTGGGTCGGCTCCAAGGCTGAAAGCCAGGCTGAGCCCAGCGGCAAGCGAGCCATCGGTTGCCACCTCGCCGCTTGCCGTAACGGCAACGCGGTCGAAGCGTCGGATGTAACCGAGGCCCGCGCGCGCGCGACCGAGCACCCGGTCATAACCGAGTTCGGCGCGCCAGTCGGCAGGGCGCAGCAAGCTGTCGCCCGCCGACCATTCGCCGACGACCGTTGCCGATTGAAATTCCATAGCCGGAGCAAGGCGATAGCGCGCCTCTCCGCGGAGGCGAAGCTTGCCGATACGTGCGTTGGCAAGCAGCCCCGCCTCCACGATACCGGGAGGGTCGGGGCCGAAGCGCCGGCGATCGTCACGGTAGGTCAGGTCGCCGGTCAGCGACAGACGGCCGAGGTTTACCGATGCGCGCGAAGCCAGATCGAGCGTATCGTCCCCGTTCGAGCGCGTCGTCAGACGGGCATCGAGGTGGACGGGAATGCTCGTTCGCCCTTTGCCGAAAAAATGATCGACCGAGAGTGTGTGAAGGCCCGTCACACCCCTGGTGATGCGATCGGAGCGATATCCCCCTCCCGCCCAGATCGTTTCGACACTGACATGGGTCTGCCCGATCTCTGCCAGTGTCTGTCCGCGCACCGCAGATCGACCGCGGCTGTCCACCGACGCCGAGAATTCGGCGAGTGCCGGACCGATGGCCCGCCGCAGCGCGACTTCTGCGAAGTTGCGCCGACCGATGTCGTCGATGATCAGGCTGTGGGCGCTCAATGCCCCCGACGTCTTCGTGTCAAAGCCCCGCTCGAGACCGAGCGAGCCGCGCCAGCCCCGTCGTCCGAAGGTCGGCGCGCTGCCAAGATCAATCAGGTCGCGCCCATCTTCGTCGATCCCCGCCCAATACCACGTTCGTTTGGGCGGGATACTGTCGAGCCCGACCGGGACCGACTTGACCTCGCGCCGGATCTGGCCCTG
>JANMKS010000423.1:0-5396 GCA_031372155.1 Sphingomonas sp. | reverse complement strand
TGCCATACATCTCGTAATCGACGCCGAGCGCGACCCAGCGCATCGCCCAGTCGACTTTCCATTGGAGCTTTGCCTTGCCGCCCAATGCGGACTGGATGACGACATCGCCGCCGTCATCGAAGCGGATCAGGCCTGCGTCCGCATCGACGACTTCGACCGGGACTTGCAGGACAATGCCGCTCTTTTCGCTGATCGGCAGGATCGGCGAGTAGCTTGCGGCGCGCTCCTTACGCAGCGTCGGCAGCATCACGCCCATGATCTCGTCGTAGTTGCGCAGTACGCCCTTCAGCGCTTCGTTGAACGCGCCACTTTCGTATTGCGAAGATGACGACACGAACTCGTATTCGAAGCCGAAGCGGTCGAGGAAATCGCACAACATCGCGTTGTTGTGAGCGGCGAAACTCTCGAACTTTTCGAACGGGTCGGGAATGCGGCTGAGCGGTTTGCCCAGGTGCGCCGCCAACATCTCCGAATTGGGCACGTTGTCGGGAACCTTGCGCAGCCCGTCCAAGTCGTCGGAAAACTCGATCAAGCGCGACGGCGCATCGGACAGCGTACGGAACGCATTCCTCACCATCGTCGTGCGCAGGACTTCGTTAAAAGTGCCGATGTGCGGAAGACCGGAGGGGCCATAGCCGCACTCGAACACGATCGGGGCCGGCTTGCCACCGGGATACCGCTTCAGCAGCTTGCGCGCCTCCTCGTAAGGCCATGCCTTCGAGGCGAGGGCGGCGGCGCGCAGGTCAGACACGTGTTGCTCTTTCGTTCCGTATGAGCCAATCGGGCCCGGTGGCGGTCCTCTTGCCCTATCCCGCGCTCCATGCAAGCCACGCCGGCATCTGGATTGCCGACGACGCCGGCACGCGCGGGATCGGACGGGGCGAGGCGATCAGGTACGCGGCAGAAACGCCGGTCATCCTGCTCAATGCGCCACTCATCGGACAGCGGCTTGGCTATCCCGAACTGTCCGGTCTCGACCTGCTCGAACTGTTTGCGTTCGTTCACCCCGCGCGCTTTGTCGTGCCGACGGTCAAGGGAATGGCCGAAGCGATTGGGTTGACGCCGCCGGGCACCGAGAGCGAGGCCGCAGCGATCCTGCGCTCAGCGGCGTCGGCGCTGGTTACGCGCATCGGGCAGGGCGATTGGGCGGAACGCGAAGGTGCGTGGACATCGGCCCAGACGCTCGCGCGGCTGCGCTGGACATGGGGCAGTGTCGTCGGAGAGGCGATTGCCAAGCCCAAGGATACTGAGCGCTGGCTTTTTGCCAAACTGCCCGAATGGGAAGAAAAGCCGCCGCGCCCGACCCCGCGCACGATCAGCGTGCCCCCCGAAAGCGCACTCGAGCGGCTCGACGACCTGACGGGAACAGGAGCCGAACGGCGCGAGGGACAGCGCGCCTATACCGAAGCGGCGGCGCTGACCTTCGAACCACGCGCGCGCCGCGACGAGCCCAACATGCTGCTTGCCGAAGCGGGCACGGGCATCGGCAAGACGCTCGCCTACCTGAGCCCCGCCTCGCTCTGGGCGGACAAGGCAGGCGGAACCGTATGGGTTTCGACCTTCACCAAGGCACTGCAACGCCAGCTGGACGGCGAGACAAGACGACTATTTCCCGATGCGGCCGAACGCCGCGCCAAGGTGGTCATTCGCAAGGGGCGCGAGAATTACCTGTGCTTGCTCAATCTCGAGGACGCGTTGCAGGGCGGGTTTTCGGGACGCGCGGCGATCCTCGCGCACCTCGTCGCACGCTGGGCGATGTACAGCCGTGACGGCGACATGGTCGGCGGCGACCTGCCGGGCTGGTTGCCGACTCTGTTCCGGCGCGCCGGGAGCACGGCTCTGACCGACCGGCGCGGCGAGTGCGTCTATGCCGGATGCCCGCATTACCGGAAATGCTTCATCGAACACGCCGCGCGGGCCAGCGCGGATGCCGATCTCGTGATTGCCAATCACGCGCTCGTCATGGTCAACGCGGCGCGGGGCCGGGAAGCTGCGAGCCGGCCGACGCGCATCATCTTCGACGAAGGTCATCACCTGTTCGATGCCGCCGACAGCATGTTTTCAGCCGCGCTGACAGGACAGGAAGCGATCGAGCTGCGCCGCTGGATCGTCGGCCCCGAGGGGACCGCGCGCGGGCGACGGCGCGGCCTTTCCGCGCGGCTCGCCGACGTTGCAAGCTATGATACCGAAGGGTCGAATGCGATCGTCGCAGCGGCCAACGCCGCGATGGCGCTTCCGTCGGACGGCTGGCTGCAGCGCATCGGCGAAGGCGACCCGTTCGGCCCGGTCGAGGCGCTGCTCGCCGCCGTGCGTGGCACGGTTTACGCACGTGCGACGGGTGAAGACGCCGGCTATGGCCTGGAGACCGAAGCTGCCGAACTAGACGGACCGCTTGTCGAAGCAGCGGGACACGCCGCCGAAGCGATGGACGCGCTCCTGCGACCGCTCGTCGCGCTCGGGCGGCGGCTGGAAGCGGTGCTCGATGACGGTCCCGACTGGCTCGACGGCGCGGCGCGTGCACGGATCGAGGGCGCGATCGCAAGTCTGGGCTGGCGACGCGACACTGTCGCGGCCTGGCTGGCGCTGCTGGCGCGCATCGGCGGACCTGCCGACCCCGATTTCGTGGACTGGCTGGCAGTTGAACGGATCGAGGGCCGCGACTTCGACGTCGGCTTGCGGCGTCACTGGCTCGATCCGACGCGCCCGTTTGCGGAAGCCGTGCTGAAGCCCGCGCACGGCGTCATCGTGACTTCGGCAACGTTACGCGGCGGCGAAGACTGGACGAGTGCGGAGGCACGGACAGGGACGACGCACCTGGCCTCGCCGCCGGAAAGGTTCAGCGCCCCCAGCCCTTTCGATTACGCAATGAATGCACAAGCACTCATCGTGACCGATGTGAAGCGCGGCGACACGGGTGCGCTCGCCAATGCCTATGCCCGGCTGATCGCGGCGTCGGACGGCGGCACGCTGGGGCTGTTCACCGCCATCCGCAGGTTGAAGGCGGTGCACGCGCGCATTGCCGACCGCCTCGCCCGCGATGGGCTGCCGCTTTACGCCCAGCACGTCGACCCGATCGATACCGGGACGCTCGTCGATATCTTTCGCGACGATCCAAAGGCGAGCCTGCTCGGCACCGACGCGCTGCGCGATGGGGTCGACGTGCCAGGGCATTCCCTGCGAACGGTTGTGATGGAAGGCGTGCCCTGGCCCAAGCCCACGGTTCTTCACGCGGCCCGGCGCGCGGCGTCGGGGGGTGCGGCCTATGACGACCGCATGATCCGTGCGCGTCTTGCCCAGGCATTCGGCCGCCTTATTCGCCGCGCCGACGACCGCGGGAGCTTCGTCATCCTGTCAGCGGCAATGCCCTCGCGCCTGCTGACCGCGTTCCCGCCCGGTACCCCGATCCGCAGAGTGACACTGGACGAAGCGGTGCATCTGGTCGGCACTGCCCAGCGCGAACAATTGAGCCATGATAGGGTTTTTTCTTGAACTGATGCGTTAACCGCGATTCAAGACATCAAAACGCAAGGAATTCCACATGTCCGACACGAACGACGACTCGCCTGCTTCGGAGGCTCTGGAAGAAGCGCGCAGGGTGGCGGCTGCGGCGAGCCGTAACAAATGGGTGGCCGCAGGCGTGGCGACGGGCGTGGGTTCCGCCGCACTGGTCGCCGCGCTGCTTTATGCCAACCGCGACAAGGACGGGAAGAAGCGCAAGTGACACGTAAGGTTCGCAAGGCCGTCTTTCCCGTCGGCGGGCTCGGCACGCGTTTTCTTCCGGCGACCAAGGCGATCCCGAAAGAGATGCTGCCCGTCGTCGACAAGCCGCTGATTCAGTACGCCGTCGACGAGGCGCGTGAGGCCGGAATCGAGCAGATGATCTTCGTGACCGGGCGCGGCAAATCGGCGATCGAGGACCATTTCGATATTTCGTACGAGCTCGAATCGACGATGTCGTCCCGCGGCAAGTCGATGGCGGCAATCGAAAGTACCCGCTTTGCACCCGGTGAGGTCATCTACGTGCGCCAACAGGAGCCGATAGGCCTGGGACACGCAGTGTGGTGCGCGCGTCACATCATCGGCGACGAGCCGTTCGCGATCTTCCTTCCCGATGAACTTATGGTTGGCGAACCGGGCTGCATGAAGGCCATGGTCGAGGCGTATGAGACGGTCGGCGGCAATGTCGTTTGCGGCTATGAGGTGCCCGACGACGAAACTGACAAGTACGGCATTGTCACGCCTGGGAAGGTCGACGGGCCGCTCGTTGAAGTGCTGGGCTTGGTGGAGAAGCCGCCGGTCGGCACCGCGAAATCGAACCTGATGATCCCGGGCCGCTACATCCTGCAGCCCGAAGTCATGCGTGTCCTGGAAACGCAGGGACGCGGTGCAGGCAACGAAATTCAGCTGACCGACGCGATGGCGCAGATGATCGGGCAACAGCCCTTCCACGCCTACAAGTTCGGCGGGCGGCGCTTCGATTGCGGCGACAAGGCGGGCTTCATTATGGCCAATATAGCCCTCGCACTCGAGCGCGATGATCTGGCGCCGAAGGTGCGGGCGTTTTTGGGTGAGACCGGCTAGGTCGGAAAAGGCGCCTGCCTTAGCCTTGAGACCGAGAGCCTTTGCCGCAAGTTTGCACCCCGACCGCAGTGACGTAAAGCACGCGAATGGGGATGGCACTTTGGGACGCGGCATTGCGCGGCGCAGCGGGCACGCTGTTCCTGCTATTGGCAGTATTGTTCGCGCGCGATTGGCGCCTGTCGCAGACGGCACGCATCGGTGCCGTGCTGACCGTCGGTGCCTTTTGCTACGTCGCCCTCGTCGCGCTTGATTCGGCCAACCCCACCGATTTGGTGCGGCTGCCGCTTCATCTCATGAGCCTCGCCACACCAGGCTTTTTCTGGCTTTTTGCAATGTCCTGGTTCGACGACGATTTCGAGCTTAGGGCGTGGCACGCCGGAGTGGTCGCGGTTCTGGTCGCTTGCGGATTCTTGGCCAATTTCCTCTTCTGGAAATCAGGGAACCCGTTTTTCCTGTTCGCGATCAGCTGGCGGGCGATCAGCGTCGTCCTGATCGGTGCCGCAATCGTGACGGCACTGCGGGGACGCAACGCCGATCTCGTCGAAACGCGACGACGCGCGCGCCTTGCATTGTCGCTGATGATCTCGCTCGTCATTCTTTGGGTCGTCCTGTCCGAACTGCCGCTGCACAGCTGGCCACCGCCGGTGGAGTGGCGCGTGATGAATGCCGCGAGTCTGTTCCTGCTGGCGGCCACGCTTGCCTTGACGATCCTCGGGTGGCGCGATTCGGCCTTGCTGGCAGCGCCGGTAAAGGCGGCAACCCCGCCCGAGCGTGCCGAGGTCGACGATTCCGCGCTGCTTCGTCGCCTCGATGCG
>JANMKS010000359.1:0-3028 GCA_031372155.1 Sphingomonas sp. | reverse complement strand
TAGGTGACTTTCACCCTGGCGGTCCCGACGAGGTTGCGTTTGTCGGTGGCGTGGCTGGCGCGCCGCGTGGCCCATTCGGGGATCGAGTCGCAGTCATCCTCTTCCCCCGACGCCTTCGTACCGTTCGGTCCTTTTTCAGTGACGGTGAACATGCATTTGCGGTCGATCCGATAGATCTCGGCATCGGTGGTCACATAATTCGTGGCGCGGTCGATACTGGTGACGGCGCCCACGATCATAATGCCCACAACAGCAATCGCACTTCCTATCAGCCGATACATCCCAGTCCCCCACTTGCGTGTCGGAACCGGGATAATCGCCTTCGGTTAAAGCGAGACTAAAACCGTCATTTCAATGCAGCAGCGAGTCCCGGCGAGAACTCGGCACCATAAGGCACTTTGGCCGAGGACTCAGCGACCGCGCCGCCGATCGGCTCGGATCGACCGCCGAGGCACTTGCCGAGGAAGCTTTCGGTGACCGCATTGAACGCGATGTTATTGGCGGGCCGCGCAAACCCGTGTCCTTCATCGGGGAAGAGCACATAAGTCACCGGGATGTTCTTTGCCTTCATCGCGGCGACGATCTGGTCGCTTTCGGCCTGGTTGACGCGCGGGTCGTTCGCACCCTGCCCGATCAGCAGCGGACGCGCGATGCGATCGGCCTTGTACAACGGCGATGCCGCCTTCAGCGTCGCCAGCCCTTCGGGCGTGTTCGGGTTGCCCATCCGCTGGTGGAATTGCTGGACGCCTGCGGTCCAATAGGGCGGGATCGTCTTCAACAGTGTCTCGAGATTGGAGGGGCCGACGATGTCGACACCGCACGCGAACTTGGTCGGCGTAAAGGCCATTCCTGCCAAGGTGGCATAGCCGCCGTAGGAACCGCCCATAATGGCGACCTTGTCCGGGGTCGTGATCCCTTGCGCGACCGCCCAGTCGACGCTGTCGAGGAGATCGTCGTGCATCTTCAAGCCCCATTGCAGGTCGCCGGCAGAGATGTAGCTCTTCCCGAAGCCGGTCGATCCGCGATAGTTGACCGACAGCACCGCATAACCGCGATTGGCGAGCCACTGGTGATAAGGGTTGTAGCCATATTCATCACGCGCCCAGGGGCCACCGTGGACCAGCAGCACCATCGGCACCGCCTTGTCCGGGCGGCCGTCGGCATCGGCATCACTGCCGGGCGGGAGCGTCAGGTACGACACCATCGTCAGGCCGTCGCGCGACTTGATTTCGCGCGGGAACATGGCGACGAGCGGCGCGCCTGCCAGTTCCGGCCGCGTCGCATAGATCTGCGTCAGCGTGCCCGCCTTGCGGTCGTAGAGCCAAGCCGTCGCGGGAGCCGTCGCCGCACTTGCCGCAACGATCCACCGGTCGTCGGCGTCGGTGCGTGAGGTGATGGCGATGTCACCCTGAAGCTTCGATTGCAGGAATGCCAGATCCTTGCCGATGACCGGGTCGATCGCGGTCCATTCGTCGCGCAGATAATTTGCCGCCCACGCCTGCACGACACCCGTCCGGGGATCGGTCAGAACGTCGCCGATGTCGGCCTTCGCATTCTCCGCAATCACGCGCGTTTCACCCGACGCGACATCCTGTGCGAGCAATGCCGCCGTGTCGCGCCCACGTGAATCGAGCCAGTAAAGCGTTTTGCCGTCGGTGGTGAAGCCCGCCGGCTGCGTCGTCTGCGAATCGACCAGAGCGGTCGTGCCGAACGGCTTGGCTTCGACCTTGCCGTTCACGATATTGAAAAAGTCGTTGCCGCCTGCATCGTTCGGGCGCAGCGCGATGCGAAGGTTCAGCCCGTCATCGGCGAGGAACCCGGCGTACCCGTCCGCGCGCATAACTTCGGTCAGCTTGCCGGTCTTCAGGTCGAGGCTGTGGACATCGTGCCAGCGCGGATCGCGGTTGTTCAGCCCGACGAGAATGCGATCCTTGATTGTCTTGCTGGTGCCGACGACCATGGCCCGCGTCTTTTGAAACGGCGTCAGGTTACGCTCCGCGCCGGTCGCGACATCGACGGCGTAAAGCATGAAATTCTCGTCGCCGCCCTTGTCCTGAACGAACATGACCTGGCTGCTGTCGGGGGACCAGAAGTGCTGGCGGATCGGCCGCGTCCGTTCGTTGGTCAGCGGTTTTGCGGATTGCAGGTTCGACGTCGGCGCGATCCAGACGTTCAGAACGCCGTCGCGCGGCGCGATCCAAGACAGGTATTTGCCGTCGGGCGACAATTTGCCCTGTGACCGCGAGGGATTGCCGAAGATCTTGGTGCGCTCGATCAGAGGCGCGTCGGCGGCGTGCACGGCTGGTGTCATCATGGTCGCAACGCTCAGCGCGCAGATGAAGGCCCATTTATTCACGGCTCTACTCCCTTGGTGTGTTATTGCACTAATACAACTGCCCGCGTGGAATCGCAAGTCCGTCAGATCACAGGAATCTGGTAGTGGTGCCAGGCGAAAATGGCCGCAGCGCCGCGATACGGACGCCAGCCCTCGGCAAGTTCGCGGACGAGCTTTTCGCCTGGCCGCGTGTCATGGCCCAGCAGCCGTCCCACATCCTCCTGCACCGCCAGATCGCCCGCAGGCCAGATGTCGGGCCGCCCCTCGGCAAACAGCAGATAGATTTCGGCCGACCAGCGCCCGATGCCCTTGACCGCTGTCAGTTGGGCGATCGCTTCCTCATCGTCGACCGGCAGGTTTTGCAAATCGAGTTCGCCGTCGACCACGAGCTGCGCCAAGCTGCGGACATAACCGATTTTCTGTCGCGAAAGCCCCGCCGCGCGCAGGGTCTCGTCGCTCGTTGCCACGACCGCCGCCGCGTTTTCGATGTCGCCGACCGCCGCCTCGACCTTTTTCCAGACCGAATCCGCAGCCTTGAAGCTGATCTGCTGCCCGACGATCGTGCGGAGCAGCGTGACGTAACCACGGTCGCGAATACGCGGCTCCGGATAGCCGGCAACGGCGACCGCACGGGCAAATGCTGGTTCGATTTCACCGAGCGCATCGAGGTGTTCGCGAAGTTGTTCGGCCGAA
>JANMKS010000339.1:0-1578 GCA_031372155.1 Sphingomonas sp. | reverse complement strand
ATCCTTGCGTTCTTCAACGCCGCTGGCCTCATGCTGATCCTGGGAGCGGAGTTCGTCGCGATGCTGCTTGTCATCGTATATGTCGGGGCCGTCGCGGTTTTGTTCCTGTTCGTCGTGATGATGCTCGACATCGACTTTTCGGAGATGCGGCAGGGGTTCACGCGGTACCTGCCCTTCGGGTTGCTGGTGGCGGCGGCACTGGTCGCCGAGACGCTGATCGCGACCTATGCGTGGAGCGCCGGGGCGGTTGCGCTTGGCGAGCGAGTGGCACCGGTGAATGCGGCTGTACCGAACATCGAGGCAATCGGATTGGTGCTCTACACCCGGTACCTTTACGTGTTCGAGGGCGCGGGGCTGGTGCTGCTGGTCGCGATGATCGGCGCGATCGTACTGACCCACCGCGAGCGCGCGGGATACAAGGCGCAGAGCATCGATCGGCAAGTTCGCCGTCGCCCGCAGGACGCGGTGCGGATCGTGAAGGATCAGCCGGTCGGCGCCGGGGTGGAATTATGATCGGCCTCCACCACTACATTGCGGTTTCGGCGATCCTGTTCGTGCTCGGCGTCCTTGGCATCTTCATCAACCGCAAGAACCTGATCGTCATTTTGATGTCGATCGAGCTCATACTGCTGGGCGTGAACATTAATTTCGTCGCGTTCTCGGCGTATCTCGGCGACCTCGTGGGACAGGTTTTCGCGATGTTCGTGCTGACCGTGGCGGCGGGGGAAGCCGCGATCGGGCTTGCTATTCTCGTCATCTATTTCCGTGGCCGCGCGACGATTTCGGTCGATGACGTCAACAGGATGCGCGGATGATCCAGCTGCTCGTCTTCCTGCCACTGCTGGCTGCGCTGGTCGCGGGCCTCGGCGGACGCATCATCGGGAATTCGGCCGCAAAAGTCGTGACGACCGGCGCGCTGTTCGCGTCATGCGCGCTGGCGTGGCCGATTTTTTTCGGGTTCCTGTCGGGAGCGAGTGAGGCGCAGGTCGTGCCGGTGCTTGCCTGGATACGGTCGGGCGACATGGTCGTCGACTGGAGCCTGCGCGTCGATGCTCTGACTGCGGTGATGCTGGTCGTGGTGACGTCGGTTTCGGCGCTCGTCCATCTGTACAGCTGGGGGTACATGGCGGAGGATCCGAGCCAGCCGCGCTTCTTTGCCTATCTGTCGCTGTTCACTTTCGCGATGCTGATGCTGGTGACGGCGGACAACCTCGTCCAGATGTTTTTCGGCTGGGAGGGGGTGGGGCTCGCTTCCTACCTGCTCATCGGCTTTTGGTATCACAAGCCCAGCGCCAACGCGGCGGCGATCAAGGCTTTCGTCGTCAACCGCGTCGGCGATTTCGGCTTTTCGCTCGGTATCTTCGGGACGTTCCTCGTGTTCGGGACGGTGTCTATCCCAGCGATCCTAGCGGCCGCGCCGGGCATGGCGGGATCGACGATCGGATTTCTGGGCGGACGGGTCGATACGATGACGCTGCTGTGCCTGCTGCTGTTCGTGGGCGCGATGGGGAAGTCAGCGCAGCTCGGGCTGCACACCTGGTTGCCCGACGCGATGGAGGGGCCGACGCCGGTCTCCGC
>JANMKS010000328.1:0-1784 GCA_031372155.1 Sphingomonas sp. | reverse complement strand
GACGCGCGACACCGCCACGCGTTACCTGATCGTCACTCACAACGCTGTCACGATGAGCCGGATGCACCGGCTCTATGGCGTAACGATGGTGGAACAGGGTATCAGCCGCCTCGTCTCGGTCGATCTCGGCACCGCGGAGGCGTTACTCGCTGCCGAGTAACGCCCCTTGATTGCCTAACGGCAGCGAGCGCCGTCCTTGTCGATCGCCTGTCCGGCTGCGGCACCACCGACGCCGCCAAGAATGGCACCGAGAAGGCCCGATCCACCCGGCGCGATTGCACTGCCCAGCACACCGCCTGCGATTCCGCCGACGATCAGGCCGGTCGTGCCGTCGTTGCGGCGGCAATAATATTTGCCGTCGTTGCCGCGATAAACGCGGTCGTTGCGACCAAGGCGACGTTCCCGATAGCTTGGGTCATCGCGATAATAACGGTCGGCATAATAACCGTTATAGCTCGGGTCGGGACGGTTGTAGTCGTAACGGCGATATTCGCGGTACGAATTGTCCGAGGCATAGCCGGGACGCCCGTAGCCGCTGTCGGTGCAGCCGGTGAGGGCCGCCGCAGCCGCCACCGTAGCCAGTAAGATCTTTTGCATTTCCGTCTCCTTGTCCCACCCGGCAGTCATAATGATTACGGAAACGATTTGGTTGCACGGGACACGAGTTAGCGCGACTTTACTGCCGTCCGGTTTCGACGCGGCACCCCCAGCCTTCCTCGAAACGCGCGCTCGCTTTCGCGAGCATCGGGTACCGCGCCGTGATGCGCTTCGTAGCGCGGTCCTCTGACAGCGTTATCGGGCTCATGCCCGGCTCGAAATCCTTGCGGCAATTGCTCAGCGTGCGCCCTGCGACATAGCGACACGAACACGCGACACGCGCGGCATAGGCGGCACCGATACGGCCCTGCTCGCGGTATCCGGGCAGCGCAAATATGATGAACGCGACGACGGCGGCGGCCAGCACGATCGCCATACCACCAACGATCCGCTTGGTTTTCATCTTCCGCTCTCCTAGCCTGCCTTGCAAGGGAGAGCGTTATGCGCAGGATTGCAAGAGTGGTGTTGCCGGTCGCGCTGCTGCTCGGCGCGCAGGCGTCGGCGTTGTCGCCGCCTGCGCCGCAACCCGCTCGCGCCGTTCTCGACAGTTTTTTCACCGATCCTGCGCTTGCGGAAACCCGCGCGCTCATCGTCATGCGCGACGGCCGGGTCGCCTATGAACGGTACGCGCCCGGCTATGGTCCCGACACGCGCCTGATCAGCTGGTCGATGGCAAAAACCGTAACCAGCGTACTCGTCGGCATATTGGTGGATGAAGGGCGGCTGCAGCTCGATGCGCCGGCACCGGTCGCGGCGTGGGCGAACCCCGCCGATCCGCGCCACGCCATCACGATCCGCAACCTGCTCAACATGGCATCGGGGCTGTCGCACACCGAATTCGGCGATCCGATCTATAACGGCGATGCGCCGCAGATGCTGGTGGGGCGCGGTGTCGCCGACATGGCCGCTTACGGCGAAAACAAGCCGCTCGAGGCAAAGCCGGGGGCAAAGTTCGAATATTCGAGTGTGACGAGCGTCATTCTCGCCGACATCATGACGAACGCGCTGACCGACAGCAAAGACCCGCTGGTGCGCCGCGACGCGATGCTCCGCTTCATGCGGGAAAAGCTTCTCGTCCCCGCCGGACTGCCCAGCTTCACACCTGAATTCGATGCAAAAGGAACATTTATCGGGGGCAGTTTCCTCCACGCCTCGGCACGCGACTTCGCGCGTTTCGGAGAGCTACT
>JANMKS010000325.1:0-4512 GCA_031372155.1 Sphingomonas sp. | reverse complement strand
AACGGGCGCACCCAGCGCAGGCTTTCGGTGCTGATCGAGGCATCGCCCCAGCGCATCGATTTTGGCCAGGGGAAGGCACGGATGATTACGGGCACGGCTTCGGCGAGCACTTCGGCGGTGGCACGGCCCGGCCTTTCGATCTGCGCGAAAAACACGCCATCACGCTCGGTCAGTCGCTCGCGCGTCAGGCCGGTCGAACGCAGGAACCCCGCGAGCGCTTGCTCGGGCGCATTGGCGCGCGGTCCCTTGCGTTCCTCGCTGGTCGCTTCGGTTTCGGTCGGCAGCCCACACGCGATGAGCGCGAGGCGGCGCGGGGTGGCGAAGGTTTCGATACTGTCGGCCTTAAGGCCCGACTTCGCAATTTCTTCGGCGAACAGACGCGCAAGATCGTCCTTCGCCTTGACCTGCATCCGCGCGGGAATTTCCTCCGAGCGCAGTTCGAGCAGGAAGTCGGTCATCGGGCATACCGTGCCCCGGCGCAGGCCGGGGTCCAGACTCGGCGCGTTGCGCCGAACGTGCTGCCGCACATGTATTTGCAATAGGGCTGGATCCCGGCCTTCGCCGGGAAACGGTTGGTCACGCGACCCACCCGTTCTTTGCCATGTGTGCGGCGCAGGCGCCCTTTGCCAGGTCGCGGACACGGCCCATGTAGGCGGCGCGTTCGGCGACCGAGATTACGCCGCGCGCCTGCAACGTGTTGAAGATGTGGCTCGCCTTGATCGCCTGTTCATAAGCCGGGATCGGCAGGTTTTCCGCAAGGCAGTTTTCGCATTCGGCCGTCGCCTTGCGGAAACCGTCGAACAGGCTTTCGGTGTTCGCCACTTCAAAGTTCCAGCGGCTCATCTGGTTCTCATTCTCTTTGAAGACATCGCCGTAAGTAACACCGTTTCCGTTGAAATCGAGGTCGTAGACGCTGTCCTTGTTCTGCACGTACATCGCCAGCCGTTCGAGGCCGTAGGTGAGTTCGCCCGCGACCGGTTTGCAGTCGAAACCGCCCATCTGCTGGAAATAGGTGAACTGCGTCACCTCCATACCGTCGCACCAGACTTCCCAGCCCAGTCCCCATGCGCCCAGCGTCGGCGATTCCCAGTCATCCTCGACAAAACGGATGTCGTGGAGCAGCGGGTCGATGCCGATTGCCGCCAGGCTGCCGAGATAGAGTTCCTGCAAATCGGGCGGGCTGGGTTTCAGAATGACCTGATATTGGTAATAATGGCCGAGGCGGTTGGGGTTTTCGCCATAGCGCCCGTCGGTCGGGCGGCGGCACGGCTGGACGAAAGCGGCGTTCCAGTGATCGGGGCCGAGCGCGCGCAGCGTGGTTGCGGGGTGGAACGTCCCTGCCCCCATTTCCATATCATAGGGTTGCAGGATTACGCAGCCGCGATCGCTCCAATAATCATGGAGCGTCAGGATCAGCTTCTGAAAGCTGAGGGGCTGAGGCAATTGGGCGGTTTCCTTCGCAGGTGCAACAATGGCGGTGCTTTGGCTTAGGGGTGGCGACGGGTCAATCCTGCCGCTAGGGGCCAAGCCCATGAAACGCATTGCCCTTGTCGCACTCGCCGCCTTTGCGCTCCTGTCGTGCCGCTCGACGCAGACCGAGGCGAAGACCGTCCGGCCCGCGCTGTGGAAAGTGAGCGACGCGGACACCACGATCTACCTGTTCGGGACGATCCACCTGCTTCCCAGGGACCTGATGTGGCAATCGTCGAAGGTCGAACGGGCCATCACATCGTCGCGCGAACTCGTCCTCGAAACGGTGCTCGATGCCGATCCGATGAAGACGGCGGCGATCATGACGAAGCTGGGCATGTCGCCGAACCTGCCGCCGCTGCTGGAGCGTGTGCCCGCCGACAGGCGCGCGGCACTGAAAGCCGTCGTCGACAAGAGCGGCATCCCGCTTGCGGTGCTCGACCGTTTCGAAACGTGGGCGGCGGCGCTGACACTCGCATCGGCGGGGATGGGCAATCTGGGCGTCAGCCCCGAATATGGCGCCGAAGCGGTGCTGACCAAGCGCTTTACCGGGGACAAGAAGCCGGTGTCGGGACTGGAGACGCCGTCGCAGCAGCTCGGTTATTTCGACGGCTTGCCCGAGGATGCACAGCGCAAGTTCCTGGTCAGCGTCGCCGAGGACGATGCCAACGCCAAGCAGGAATTCGATGCGATGATCGCGGCGTGGAGTGCGGGCAACGTCAGGCAGATCGCACTGACCTTCGACGACGAGTTGAAGCTGTCCCCCGAATTGACCGAAGTGCTGCTGAAGCGGCGCAATGCCAATTGGAGCGAGTGGATCGCAGCGCGGATGGCGAAGCCCGGAACGGTCCTGGTCGCGGTCGGCGCGGGGCATCTTGCAGGTTCGGGTTCGGTTGCCGAGCTTCTCAGCCGGCGCGGCCTTAAGGTGTCGCGGGTTCAATAGCCACACCGAGCGCCGCGAGCCGCGCGACGAGGTCGCTGCGCCAGGGTGCGTCGGCAGGCGTCCGGGCGAGCAGGCCGCGCCAGACGATCATCGCGTCCTCGGTACGCCCCTGCTGAGCCAGCGCCAGACCGAAGAAAAACGGCGGGCCCGGATGCTTGGGCGAAAGCCGCGCCGCATGCTGGAATGCGAATTGCGCGGAGGGGGAGACGAGACCGTCCCCGTGCGCGACAAGTGCATTTCCGAGCCCCACCCAGAGCTCTGGACTGTTCGGATTATCGCGCAATCCGCTGCGCATGGCGAGCACTGCGGTCTGCGTTTGGCCCATGCGGCTCATCGTATCGGCAAGGTCGAGCCACTGCGCGTCGGTGCCGAACTGACCCATCATCGCGCGACGGCTTGCGATGGCGGTTTCGTCGACCACGCCGGGTTTTTCGCGGGATGCGAGCGGATGGCCCGGTTCGTCCGGCGTGCCCTGCCACGCATATCCCACGATGCCGAGCACCAGCGCGGCGGCTGCAAGCTCGATCTCCGTGCGTGGGAGCCGCCCATAGCGCCACAGCAGCGCGAACGCGACGGCGGCAAAAGCGAGAACGATGACCCAGCCCATCAGGTACGCCGCCTGCGAAAACGGCCGCGCGCCAGCCACAGCCCGAAGCCCAGCAGGACGACCGGTGCGATCCACAGCGGCGCGGTCGCGGTATCGAGCACAGGCTTGTAGCTGACCCAATTGCCATAGCGTTCGATAAGCCAGTCGCGGATGTCCTCGGGCTTCTCTCCCGCAAGGATACGCCGCCGGATCATCGAGCGCATGTCGGAAGCAAGATCGGCATCGGAATCCGCAATCGATTGCCCCTGACAGACGAGGCAGCGGACCGACTCCATGAGCGCGTGTGCGGCGGCTTCCTGTCTGGGATCGGCGAGCTGGGTGTTTGCATAAGGTGCCGCAGGCATCGATGAATCGGCCCATGCAGGCGTCGCGATCAGGATCAAGGGAAGAAAACGCTTCACTGCGCCTCCCTCAGGGCTTCGAGTATTTGCGGCACGTCCCCCGGCGAAATCGCGCCGATGTGCTGATGCCGGATGATGCCGCGTCCGTCGATCACGAAGGTTTCGGGAACGCCCGACGATCCTATCGCGAGCTGGATCGAAGAGTCCGTATCGAGTCCGATCGCGCGATAGGGATTGCCGTTGCGCGCAAGGAAGGCATCGACGTCGGCGCGCTTGTCGCGGATCGCCACGCCTTCGATCGTCACACCCTGCGCTGCGATCCGGCCAAGCACGGGCGCTTCGGCGATGCAGGGCACGCACCAGCTCGCAAAGACGTTGAGCAGGCGCGGTTTGCCGCTGAAGTCGCTGCTCGACAGTGTTGGCTGGTTCGATGCGCCGGGCGGGAGAGCAAAGGCCGGCAATGATTTACCGATCATCTTTGAGCGGTGAAGCTGATCGTCGGGTTTAAGCAGGCCCAGCGCGACCACCGCGAAGAAAATCGCAAACGCGGCGAGCGGCAGCCAGAGCGCAAGCCGCTTCATGAATAGGCCTGGCGCATCGACAGCCCACGCTCTCGAAAGGCGCGTCCGATGAGCGACAGCGCGCCGCCCGCCGCGATCATTGCGCCGCCGAGCCAGATCAGCGTGACGAACGGTTTCCACCACAGACGCAGCTGCCAGCGCCCGGTGGCATCCA
Organism: Sphingomonas sp.; assembly: GCA_031372155.1. Taxonomy (GTDB): domain Bacteria; phylum Pseudomonadota; class Alphaproteobacteria; order Sphingomonadales; family Sphingomonadaceae; genus Sphingomonas_O. The sequence continues at coordinate 416 of JANMKS010000325.1, read as the reverse complement.
TCTTGCCGACGACAAGATAGAGCTGCCCGTCGACGCGCGTCGCGATTGCCGCTTCGTTGGTTTCGGTCGGCGGCGACGAGAACATGCGTGCCTGCGGCTTCAGGCGGAACGGTTTGCCCTCACCTCGCCGTGCCTCGAGCGTTGCTTCGAGCGCGGTCCAGTTGGGCCCGGCAATCGGTTCGATGCCGACAAACCTGATCGTATACGGCCCGACCTGGGCACTCTCGCCGATGCGTTTGGCGACCAGCGTTTCCTTGATGAATGCGCTTTCCGTCGCCATCCCCGCCAGCGCGACGGCGACGCCAAGATGCGACAACACCATGCCATAGGTGAACAGCGGCGTGCGGCGAAGATTGCGCTTCCACAAAGGTGCCAGACTTGCGGCACCGACGCCGACCGCAAGCACGATGCCGAGG
>JANMKS010000244.1:0-3476 GCA_031372155.1 Sphingomonas sp. | reverse complement strand
GGTGACGTCATGATACTGGTCCGCAAGCGCAGCGATCTGGCGGCGCTGCTGGTCGCACGGCTGCACGAGGAGGGGGTGCCGGTCGCGGGCGTCGACCGGCTGCGCTTGCAGGCGCCGCTGGCCGTGCAGGATCTGCTGGCGGCGGTGCGGTTCGCGGCGCAACCGCGGGACGACCTGACGCTGGCGAACCTGCTGGTTTCACCGCTGATCGACTGGACGCAGGATGACCTGTTTGCCGTCGCGCATGAGCGCAAAGGCAGCCTGTGGGATGCGGTTCCCGAAGGCGACGCGCGTGCCGTGCTGCTCGACATGCTGCGCGCGGCGGACAACATCACGCCGTACGCGTTCCTCGAAAACCTGCTGTCGGGGCCGTTGCAGGGCCGCAGGAAGCTGCTCGCACGGCTGGGCGAGGAAGCGCGCGATCCGATCGACGAGCTCCTCAATGCCAGTCTGCAGTTCGAGCGCGAAGGCGTTGCTTCGCTTCAGCAATTCGTCGACTGGTTCGACCGTGGCGAGGCCGAGATCGTGCGCGACCCCGATGCTTCGGGGAACGCGGTTCGCGTGATGACGGTCCACGGCGCGAAGGGATTGCAGGCACCGCTCGTGATCCTGGCGGATGCGTGCGCCGACCCCGACAAGGCGCTCGAACGCAACTTCAAATGGACAATCGACGACGCGATCACGGCCCTGCCGCTGTTTCGGCCGCGGACCGCCGAACGCGCGCTGGTCGCGTCGTTGCAGGCGTCGATGGACAGCGCGGACACCAAGGCGAAGAAGGAGCATTGGCGGCTGTTGTATGTGGCGATGACGCGGGCCGAGGAGCGGCTCGTCATCGCCGGCTCGCTGGGGTCGCGCGCAAAAGGCGTGGTGCCGGAGGATAGCTGGCATGGCGCGGTCGAGCGTGCGATGACGCGGATCGGGGCAGAGCTGATCGACGACGCGGATTGGGGCGGGGTGGTGCGGTTCGGCGAGGCTGCCGCTGCTGTCGAGCGAAGTCCAGACAGCGGTGCCGGATTGAGCAGTCGCTCGACTGCAATCGGGACGAACGGCGTGGTGAAGCCCGATTGGCTCGACCGAACCGCGCCGCAGGAAGCGCGTCCGCCGCGCCCGCTGGCGCCGTCGTCGATCGGGGCCGACGATACAGCGCAACCGCCGCCGAGCGCGGCGATGGCAGAAGCGGCGCGGCGCGGGCAATTGCTCCACGGATTGTTCGAGCGTTTGCCCGCAGTTGCGCGTGAAAAGCGCAGGGCGGCGGGATTGGCGTGGCTCGATGATCCCGACGCCGAAGCACTTGTCGACAGTGCACTGGCCGTCATCAACGACCCGCGCTTTGCCGCCATTTTCGCAGCCGGCGCCCTTGCCGAGGCACCGGTGGCGGGCGTTGTCGCGGGACTGGTCATCGCGGGGACGGTCGACCGCCTGGCGATCACCGATACGGTGGTCGAGATCGTCGACTTCAAGACCGGGCGGCACGTGCCGGGGACGATCGCGGCCATTCCGGTGCAGCACGTCCGGCAAATGGCCGCCTATGCCGCGGTACTCGCCGGGATATTCCCCGACCGCGAGGTACGCGCATCGCTTTTGTACAGCGAGGGTCCGGTGCTCCACCGGCTGCCGCCCGAACTGCTGGCACGGCACAAGCCGGGCTTTGACGCGGCGCAGGAAGAATTGGCCGTTGCCGGTTGAGCGCGAGCGCCCCGCGCCTTAGATGATAGCCAACTTACGGAGACACGACATGGCCACCAAGACGATTACCGATGCCAGTTTCGCCACCGACGTGCTGGGCGCGAGCGGCCCCGTGCTCGTCGATTTCTGGGCGGAATGGTGCGGACCGTGCAAGATGATCGGGCCGAGCCTCGAAGAGATATCGGACGAACTGGGCGAAAAGGTGACGATCGCCAAGCTGAACATCGACGACAACCCCGATGCGCCGAGCAAATACGGCGTGCGCGGCATCCCGACGATGATCCTGTTCAAGGACGGCGCTCCCGCCGCAACGAAGGTCGGCGCGGCCCCGAAATCGCAGTTGAAGGGCTGGCTCGAGGGCGAGCTTTAGCTCCTGTAGTCCGCGTTGATCGAGATGTAGCCGTGCGTCAGGTCGCAGGTCCAGACGGTCGCGCGGCCTTCGCCTAGCCCTACGTCGACGCCGATTTCGATCTCGCTGCCCTTCAGGTGCGCGGCGACGGGGGCTTCGTCATAGCCTTCGACGACGAGGCCGTCGCGCGCGACCACGGTGGTGCCGAAGCGGATTGAAAGCGTGTCGCGGTCGGCGGGTTCGCCTGCCTTTCCCACCGCCATGACGACGCGGCCCCAGTTGGCGTCCTCGCCAGCGATGGCGGTCTTTACCAGCGGTGAGTTGGCGATGCTGAGCGCGACGCGGTGTGCGCTGTCGTCGGACTTTGCGCCTTCGACGCGGACTTCGATGAATTTCGAAGCGCCTTCGCCGTCGCGGACGACGAGGTGCGCGAGTTGCCGGCAAAGGTCGGTCAGCGCCGCCTGAAACGCATCGGCGCCCGCATCGTCGAAGCCCGCCAGAGGCTCGGACGTGCCGGTTGCAAACGCCAGCACCGTGTCGCTGGTCGACGTGTCGCTGTCCACGGTGATGCAGTTGAAGGTCGTCGCGCAGGCTGCGGTCAGCATCGATTGCAGGAAAGCGGGCTCGACCGCGGCATCGGTGAAGATGAAGCCGAGCATCGTCGCCATGTCGGGCGCGATCATGCCGCTGCCCTTGACGATGCCAACCAGCGTCACCGTCTTGCCGTCGACGACGGCCTGCGTTTGCGCTCCCTTTGCAAAGGTGTCGGTGGTGCCGATCGTGTTCGTCGCGTCTTGCCACGAACAGGGGCGGGCGGCGAACGCGGCATCAAGTCCCGCCTCTGCCTTATCAACAGGAAGCGGAACGCCGATGACGCCGGTGGAGGCAATGAAGACGTCCGATGGCTGACAGGACAAGTGGCTTGCGACCTTCGCCGCGATGGCTTCGACCGCAGACTTGCCGCGATGCCCGGTAAAAGCGTTGGCGTTGCCCGCATTGACGACGAGCGCGCGGGCATGACCGAGGGTCAGTGCCGCCCGACACCATTCGACTTCGGGAGAGGGGCATTTGCTCTTTGTCGTCACGCCCGCGACGGTGGTGCCGGGTGACAGCGCGACGAAGGTGAGGTCGCAGCGCTCTTGCTGTGTCCTGGCCCAATCCTTGTAGCCGGCGCGGGCGATGCGGGGGATGGCACCGGCGATGTCGGCGAGCTGTGGAAAGGGGCGGGCGAGCGGCGATATCGTCATGTCCGCGCTTATGATGGGCCAAGCCACGGCAGTCGAGTGGGGCGCTTGGCATTCGCGCCACCTGTCGCTATGTTCTCAATTCGTTCCAGGAGGAAAGCGTGGCCAGACCGCAAAAGCGTTACGTGTGTCAGGCGTGCGGGTCGGTGGCGTCGAAATGGGCGGGGCAGTGCGACGACTGCCTCGAATGGAACACG
>JANMKS010000239.1:0-3136 GCA_031372155.1 Sphingomonas sp. | reverse complement strand
CGCGACCGCTGATAATTTCTGGTCGATGGGCGACACCGGGCCGTGCGGTCCATGCTCGGAAATCTTTTACGATCACGGGGCACACATCGCTGGGGGGCCGCCGGGCAGCCCCGACGAAGACGGCGACCGCTTCGTCGAGATCTGGAACCTCGTCTTCATGCAGTACGACCAGCGCGGCGAGGGCGATCGCATCGCACTTCCCCGACCGAGCATCGACACCGGCATGGGCCTCGAACGCGTCGCCGCCGTGATGCAGGGCGTGCACGACAATTATGACACCGATACCTTCAAGGCGCTGATTGCAGAGAGCGGGGAACTGACCAAGACCGCAACCACCGGCGACAATCAGGCTTCGCATCGCGTCATTGCCGACCACCTGCGCGCGTCGAGCTTTCTGGTCGCAGACGGGGTGCTGCCCGCAAACGAGGGGCGCGGCTATGTGCTGCGCCGGATCATGCGCCGAGCCATGCGTCACGCTCACCTTTTGGGGGCCAAGGATCCCTTGATGCATCGCCTCGTCCCGGCGCTTGTCGCCGAAATGGGCGGCGCATTCCCCGAACTGGTGCGCGCTCAGGCGTCGATCGAGGCGACCCTCCTGCAAGAGGAGACGCGCTTTCGTCAGACGCTCAACAACGGCCTGCGCCTGTTGGACGAGGCGACGGCAAACCTGGCTTCGGGCGCTGTCCTACCGGGTGAGACCGCCTTCAAGCTCTACGACACATTCGGATTTCCTTACGACCTGACTGAGGACGCACTCCGCAGCCGGGGAATCGACGTCGATCGGACCGGCTTCGATGCCGCGATGGCTGAGCAGAAGGCGGCGGCGCGGGCGGCCTGGAAGGGCTCGGGCGACGCAGCGTCCAGCGAAATCTGGTTCGACATTGCCGACGCCGCAGGGGGCACCGAGTTTACGGGGTATTCCAGCGACGCAAGCGACGGCGAGGTGGTGGCTCTTGTCAGGGATGGTGCGCGCGTGCTCAAAGCAGTCGCGGGTGAAGAGGTCGTTGTGCTGACCAATCAGACGCCCTTCTACGCCGAAAGTGGCGGACAGACGGGCGACGCCGGGCAGATCACGAGCCTGACCGGGTTGTCGGCAACCGTGAGCGACACGGCCAAGCCGCTCGGCCGCCTGCATGCGCACGTCGCGCAGATTAAGAGCGGCGTTGTCGCCGTCGGCGATACAGTACATCTGCAAATCGATGTCGACCGCCGCTCAAGGCTTCGTGCGAATCATTCGGCGACGCACCTCCTGCACGCGGCGCTTCGCCACCGGCTCGGCGATCATGTGACGCAAAAGGGCAGCCTCGTCGCGCCTGACCGGCTGCGCTTCGACTTCGCTCATGGTGTGGCTTTGTCGAGCGCCGACATCGCCCACGTGGAAGCTGAAGTGAACGCGCGTATTCGTGAAAACCAACCAGTCACGACTCGCTTGATGACGCCCGACGACGCGGTCGCTGCCGGGGCACTCGCGCTGTTCGGCGAGAAGTATGGCGATGAGGTTCGCGTCCTCGCGATGGGAGAGCGCAACGACGGGCATTATTCCGTGGAACTGTGCGGCGGGACGCACGTCGCCGCACTCGGCGACATCGCGCTGTTCAAGATTATCTCCGAAAGCGCCGTTTCGAGCGGCGTACGCCGGATCGAGGCGCTGACGGGAGAGGCGGCGCGCGCGTGGCTCACGTCCCGAGAGGAACGATTGAAGCAGGCAGCAGTGCTTCTGAAAGCCGCGCCGGAGGACGTGCCGGCGCGCCTGGCCTCGCTCCTCGACAATCAGCGCAAACTGGAGCGCGAACTCGCCGAGGCCAAGAAGGCGGTTGCACTGGCTGGCCCGAAAACCGACGGGGGCACTTCTGTCGAGGACGTCGGTGGTGTCAGCTTCGAAGGCCGGGTTCTGGACGGTTTCGATCCGAAGGGGCTTCGCGGCCTGATCGACGAGGCGAAGGCTCGCCTTGCATCGGGCGTTGCAGCGCTCGTCACCGTAAACGAGGGACGTGCATCGGTGTCGGTCGGGGTTACCGACGACCTGACCGAACGATTCTCGGCAGTCGATCTCGTTCGTGCGGCGGTCGCGGCGCTGGGCGGGCAGGGCGGGGGCGGGCGTCCCGACCTCGCACAGGGTGGCGGCCCGGATGGCGCTGCTGCCAGATTGGCGATCGGTGCGGTCAGGTCAGCCCTGACGAAGTGACCTCAATCGGGGCGCGGTTTCAAGCTGCCCAAACCGCTTGATCTCTCCACGCAACTGGTCTCGCTTGTCGTGTATCGACGCGATGACCGGTCCCATCGCGACACCGAGGTCGACGAGCACCGCTTCCGAAAGTTGCAGCGACGATTCAAGCGTTTCCGGAACCGCATCGGAAACTCCCGCTCTGTACAGCGCGGCGGCGTGATCAGTATCACGGGCGCGTGCCACGATCGTGAGGTCCGGATACATATCGCGCAGTCGTTTGGTCAGGCGAAGCACCTGAACCGGGTCATCCATCGTGAACACCACCGCGGCGGCGTCGGGTGCGCCAAGGGTATCGAGCATGTCGCGACGTCCGGCATCGCCGAATTGGACCGGCCGCCCTTTGCGACGTGCTTCGGCGACGGCGTCCACGTTCGCTTCGACCGCGACCCACGACTTGCCGTGGACATCCAGCATGTCGCCGACCATCTCGCCGACCCGGCCGAAACCGACCAGAATCGTGTGTGCCACAGGCGGTTCGCTTGCAACCGGAACCACGGCGCCGCGCCATTCGATCCTTCGCGCTGCATCGTGACCGATGCGCGCGAGCAGGGGGGTGATCGTCAGGCCGATCGCGGTCACGACCTGCCAGAACGACGCGTTCTCTGCGCCGATCAGGCCGACGCTGGCGGCTGTTGCCAGAACGATCAGGGTCGTTTCCGAAGGGCTTGCCATCAGCAGGCCGGTTTCGGTCGCCACGCCTGCGCTCACGCCTCCGAACCGCAACAGGGCTGCGGTGACGAGGGTTTTCGCCGCCACGACACCGCAGACCGCCAGCGCGAGCAACGGCCACTCGCGGGCGATCATGGCCAGGTCGAGGCTCATGCCGACGGTGATCAGAAATACGCCGAGCGCCAGGCCTTTCAACGGCGCAATCACGCCCTCCACTTCGTGCGCGTAGTCGGTTTCGGC
>JANMKS010000235.1:0-4501 GCA_031372155.1 Sphingomonas sp. | reverse complement strand
GCGATCGATCAAGCCGCAGCCGAGCCGATTTACGAAGAGATCGAGGGCTGGTCGCAGTCGACCGCCGGCGCCCGCAGCTGGGCCGACCTGCCGGCACAGGCGATCAAATATGTGAAGCGGGTCGAAGAACTGATCGATTGTCCGGTCGCACTCGTCAGCACGTCACCCGAGCGCGAGGACACGATCCTCGTGCGCGATCCGTTCGCGGACTAGAACTTCCGACCCTCCGGCGCGCCCATGACGCCCGCGGCCTTCAACGATTCCGCGACTTCGTCGTCGCGAAGCCGGGTCCAGCCGCCGGGGCCAAGGCGCTCCATCGGGCGGTAGCGGACCTTGTACTCCATGCGCTTCGAGCCGGCGACCCAATAGCCCAGATAGACATGCGGCAAGCCCGCGTCGGCGGCGCGCAAGATGTGGTCCATGATGATGAAATTGCCGAGGCCGGGCCGGCTCTCATCATCGGCATCGAAAAAACTGTATATCATCGACAAGCCGTCGTGCTGCCGGTCGGTCAGGCAGGCGCCGACCAGTCGGCCCGGACGGTCATCCTCCGACGGCTCGCGATATTCGACGACATAGCTGTCGACGGGCGATTGTTCGACCATGTCGGCATAGTCGAGTTCGTCCATCTCGGTCATGCCGCCGCCGGGATGGCGCGAGGCCAGGTATTTGCGGAGCAGCGTGAACTGCTCGTCGGTGGACCAGGCGCGGCACGCGGAAACCTCGAGATCCTCATTGCGCTTGAGTAGCTTGCGCTGCGATGCATTCGGCGTGAATTCCTGCGTGACGACGCGGACCGCGATGCACGCCGAGCAATCTAGGCACGAGGGGCGATATGCCACACCCTGACTGCGGCGAAATCCGATCCGCCCGAGCGCGTCGTTCAGTTCAACGGCGTTCGGTCCGCTCAGGTCGGTGAAGACCTTTCGCTCGGTCCGCCCGGGCAGATAGGGACACGCCGACGGCGTCGTTACGTAGAAGCGGGGAAAGCGGAATTGTGCGGTCACGGGCTCGTTATGAGGCCCGATTCGGGTGATGAAAAGCGGATTTACCATCAAAGAAGGTTAAGATCAGGCGAGTTCCACAGGACTGACTTCATAACCCGCACCGCGCAGCGCCGTGATCAGCCGGTCGAGATGTTCGGGACCACGCGTTTCGCACTCGATATCGGTGATCAGGCCCTTTGCGGGCAGCGTCGTGAAAACGCGCTGGTGATAAACCTCGATGATGTTGACCGCTTGTTCGTGAAATACCTGCGCAACATGGAACAGCGCTCCGGGCCGGTCCTGAAGCCGGATCCGCAGGCGCGCGAGCCTTCCCGAGCGCGCCAGATCGCGAAGCAGGACATTGGCCAGCAGGCGCGTGTCGATATTCCCGCCACACAGGATGATGCCGACCGTCCGGCCGTGGAAGCGATCAGGATGCGCAAGCAAGGCGGCAAGGCCGGCGGCCCCTGCCCCTTCGACAACGGTCTTTTCGATCTGAAGCAGCAGGCTGACCGACTTTTCGAGGTCGCGTTCGCTCACGAGGACGATTTCGTCGGCGATCGCGCGAACGATATCGCGCGTGATCAGGCCCGGTTCCTTGACCGCAATACCCTCGGCAAGGGTGTCCCCCTCGCTCGGCATGTCGCGACCCTTCAGGAGCGCGAACATCGACGGGAAGAGTTCGGCCTGCACACCGACGACTTCGATATTCGGATCAAGTGCCTTTGCCGCAGTCCCGACGCCCGACAGCAGTCCGCCGCCCCCGATGGGAATGGCGAGCGTGTCGATGGACGGCGCGTCCGCAAGCATTTCGAGCGCGATCGTGCCCTGTCCCGCGATAATGTCGACGTCATCGAACGGATGGACGAAGGTCAGGTCGCGCTCAACCTCGAGCAGCCGGGCGTGAGCATAGGCGGCATCGAATGTCTCGCCTTCCAGCACGACGGTCGCGCCGTGACTCTCGGTTTGCATGATCTTCACCGTCGGCGTCGATTGCGGCATGACAATCGTCACCGGAACGCCGAGCCGCGCCCCGTGATAGGCGAGCCCCTGTGCATGATTGCCCGCCGACGCAGCAATGACGCCCTTGGCGCGGGCAGCATCAGGCATGAGCAGCAACTTATTGAGCGCGCCGCGTTCCTTGTAGGCAGCGGTGAACTGCAGATTCTCGAACTTCAGAAAGACTTCGGCACCGGTCAGTTTCGACAATGTGATCGAATGGAGCGTCGGCGTGCGAACAATCTTGTCCCCGATCCGAGCCGCAGCGGCCTGCACGTCGGCCAGCGTCACTAAAGCAGGCAGGGTTTTTATTGCGGTGGCCATTTCAGCGCCGGTTCCTAGCCGATAAGGGATGCAAACGAAACATCCGCAAGGGACAGGAACCGGAATGGCGAAACTGGCATTTATCGGGCTCGGCGTGATGGGCGGGCAGATGGCGAAGCATCTTGTGGCGGCGGGGCATCAACTGACCGTCTATAACCGGACGCGGGCGAAGGCCGACGCCTGGGTAAATGAACATGGCGGAACCGCCGTCGACAGCCCCGCGGACGCAGCACGCGATGTCGCGGGCGTGATTGCCTGCGTCGGCAACGACGACGATCTCGCCTCGATTACATTGGGTCGCGACGGCGCCTTTCGGGCAATGGCGAAGGGCGCGGTGTTTGTCGATCACACCACCGTTTCAGCAAAGATCGCCCGCCAGCTTGCTGTCGAGGCGAAGAGTCTGGGTATCATGAGCGTCGATGCGCCGGTGACTGGAGGACAGGTCGGTGCGGTCAACGGGACGCTCACGCTGATGTGTGGCGGATCCGAAAAGGGGATCGCCGCGGCGGCACCGTTCATGCAGGCTTACTCGAGCCGGATCGTGCACGTCGGAGCGGCCGGTGCGGGACAGACGACGAAGATGTGCAACCAGGTCGCGTTCGCAGGGACGATCCAGTCGCTGTCGGAAGCGTTGCGGCTCGCGCAGGCAGCCGGGCTGGAGCTGGACAAGGTCTTTGAATCCATATCCGGCGGGGCGGCGGGAAGCTGGCAGATGACCAACCGCTGGGACACCATGGTCAAGGATGAGTTCGATTTCGGATTCGCCGTCGACTGGATGCGCAAGGACTTGGGGCTGGCGCTGGAAGAAGCACGGGCGAACGGGGCCACGCTTCCGGTCGCGGCGCTCGTCGATCAGTTCTTTGCCGAAGTGCAGGCATTTGGCGGCGGGCGACAGGACACCAGCGCGCTCGTGCGGCGACTGCCCAAACATAATTAAGCCTATGATAGCGTTGTCATGGAACCAAACCCGACAAATCCGGTTTCTAGATCCAATGTGCCACCCTAACTCAAGTGAAAGCCATGCCTGCCCGCATCCTGATCGTGGAAGATGAAATGCTCGTCGCGTTCGAGCTGGAAGCAATTCTCGAGGATTTAGGACACACGCCGGTTGGCATTGCTCCCGATCTGGCAACCGCGCTTGAGCTGTCGGACCACTGTCCCGACCTCGCGCTCGTCGATCTCAATCTCCGCGACGGACTCACCGGGCCACAGATCGGCGAGATGTTGTGCCGCGACCACGGGGTATCGGTGCTTTTCGTGACAGCCAATCCGCGGGTTCTGGGCGATGGCATCGGGGGCACGATCGGAGTCATCACCAAGCCGACGGACCCGGTCGCAATCGAAGCTGCCGTCAACTATGCGCTCCGCGTGTCAAAGGGTGATGATACCGCGATTCCTCCTGCCGGATTGCGCGTATTCAACCGCGCGGCTTAGAGGCGTTGCAACCGCCCGGTCGGAACCGTCATCGTCACCAGCAGCCCGGTTGCATCCCAATCGCGTCTGATCGTTCCACCCAATTGCTGTGAGATACTGAGTTCGGCGAGCTGCGTGCCGAAACCGACATGCGTTGGAGCGGCGGTGATTGCCGGTCCGCCGCGCTCTTGCCACGTCAGCGACAGGTCGCTTCCGCGATCGGCGGTGGCAATGTCCACGCGCCCATTCGGCACCGACAACGCGCCATATTTCATCGCGTTCGTGGCAAGCTCGTGGAAAACGAGCGCGATCGGGGTCGCACCACGATCGTCGATTTCGGTGTCGTCGCCACGGATCGTGATGTGGCCGGTTTCGAGAGCAGGATAGGGGCTTAACAGGTCACGGATCATCGTATGAAGCGTCGAGGGGCCAATGAGCGGCGCGGATTGCTCGCTATGCGGCCGCACGAACTCATGTGCCCGCGCCAATGATGCGACGCGCTCTTGCAGCGACCGCGCATAGGCACGGGCCTCCGGCACGGCGCGCGAGGAGAGGCCTATCAGGCCGCTGATGACCGCGAATATATTCTTGATCCGGTGGCTTAACTCGCGACTGAGCACCTCGAGCTGCTCGGCGTTGCGTTTGGCGACGTCGATGTCGGTGCATGTTCCAATCCAGCGGACGATCTTGCCCTTTGCATCGCGGACCGGGAGCGCGCGGCCCAGCGTCCAGCGATACTGGCCGCTGCGGTGGCGCAACCGATATTCGATTTCATAAGG
>JANMKS010000224.1:0-7689 GCA_031372155.1 Sphingomonas sp. | reverse complement strand
ATCGCCGGGCCGCTGAGTCCGCGGTGCGTGAACAGGCTGGCTTCCTCGAAGCTGGCTTTTCCACATGATACGCGCGTCCTCGCCGCGACGCCCGACAACTCGCGGAACAGGACATCGTCGCCGCCGAGCGTGAGCGGCACGAGCGCCGGTCGAGGCTCGACGATCTTCAGCCCGAATCTGCGCGCAAGGTCGTAGGCAAACCCGGTGGCGCCCATTTTCGGAATGCTGGGGCCGCCGGTCGCAACGACGAGCGCGGGTGCCGAACGGGTCGTGCCGTCGATCGTCACGCAGAAATCACCACCGACGTGACGCACATCTGAAACCGCGTGACCCAGTTGCAGCGAGACCGACTCAGGGCATTCCTCGCACAGCATGGCGACGACCTGCTTTGCCGATCCGTCGCAAAAGAGTTGGCCGAGCGTCTTTTCGTGCCACGCGATGTCGTACCGCTCGACGAGTGCCACAAAATCGGCAGGCGTATAGCGGCTGAGCGCGGACCGTGCGAAGTGCGGGTTGGCCGAGATGAAGCGCTCGGGCGCGGTCCCCAGATTGGTGAAATTGCAGCGGCCGCCCCCCGAGATGAGGATTTTCTTTCCCGGTGCGTCGGCATGATCGATGAGCAGCACGCTGCGCCCGCGCTGGCCCGCTCGCGCCGCAGCCATCAGGCCGGCTGCTCCGGCACCAAGGATGATCGCATCATAGTTCATGCCCCCCCCTAGCATCAGGCGCGCGATTGGTGGCACAAATGCAGAAGTGTCGAAGTTTTGCCTGATCCTGCTGCTCCTGTTGCCCGGCTGTGCAGTACGCGGATCCGAAGTCCGCGTTGCCTTTGACGCCGATCATATCGTCGCCACGCGGGCGTCGGGTTTTGCCGACCGGCTGACCAGGCGACGCGTGACGGCGGACGATCCGGTGCGTGTGGCGAGCGTGTCGAAGCTGGTCGTGGCGCTGGGAGTGATGCGACTCGTAGAAGCGGGTACGCTCGACCTCGACCGCGATGTGTCGACGTTGTTGGGCTGGCAAGCGCGCAATCCTGCATTCCCCGACACGCCCGTCACGCTCCGGATGCTGTTGTCGCACACCGCGGGCATCCGCGACGCGGTGGATTATGCCATTCCGCTGGAGGGAAGCGTGCGCGCGACGCTGGACAGCGCGTCGGCATGGGACAATGCCAATGCGCCCGGGACATACTTCGCCTACGCCAATTTGAATTTCCCGGTGGTCGCGAGCGTTATGGAAGCGGCGACCCACGAGCGCTTTGACAAGTTGATGCGGCGTGTCGTCTTTGATCCGCTCGGCATCGAAGCATGCTTCAACTGGACGACATGCAGCGACGGGGCGGTTCAGCGCGCCGTCGTGCTGTACGGTGCCGACGGCAGCGTCCGGCGCGACGACCTGCGCGGGCAACGGCCGGCATGTCCTGTCGTGGCAAGCTCCGGCTGTGACCTCAGCGCGTATCGCCCGGGCAACAACGGCGCGCTGTTCAGCCCGCAAGGCGGCCTCAGGATTTCGATGCGCGACTTGGCGAAAGTCGGCCGGATGCTGCTGAAAGACGGGGACAGTTTCTTGAGTGCCGCTTCCGTAGCGACGATGCGCGGCCCGGAATGGGGAATGGGCACAGCGGGCGGCGGCAACGACGAACTCGGCTTTTTCTGTGAATATGGGTTGGCGGTGCAGTCGCTCGGCCTCGAGGACAAGCATTGCCGCGACGACCTGTTCGGCGACGGTCGACCGCGATTCGGCCATGCCGGCGAGGCTTACGGCGTGCGGTCGGGGCTTTGGATCGACCCCACGACCGGGACTGGTGTCGCGTTTTTCGCAACTGCCGTGCCCGACGATGCCAGGAAGGGACGGTCGGCCTTCACCGCAGTCGAGGAACGAATGATCAAAGCCCGCTGAAATGGGAACCGTCGCCTTTGCGCAGCGGTTGAAGCGGAACAGCGCGATCACGGGAACCAGGCAATGGCAAATCACAACAGCAAGACTGCGGACGAAAAAGGCAAGGGCGGCTTGGGCGTCGCTGCTACATTGGGTGTAGTGGCGGCAAGTGTCGCCGTCGCAGGCGGCGCTGTTTATGCCGCCAGCCGCAAAGCGAAGACGCTTTCCCGCGACCTCGACTTGCCCGAAAGCGACGTCGGCGACGTCGATGCCGACGAATTCGCACCCGTGGTCAGCACCGGCGCACCTTCCGGCATGGCGGTCGGCGCCGATGCCCTTCTGGAGAACGCCCCGAGCGTCGTCCCGCAACCCATGCGCTATACCGGCGGCGGGACGCCCGACATGGCGGTCAGTTATACGCCCGGCCTCGACCAGGACGACAGCCGCGTGGCGAGCGCACCGGCGGGGGACGAAATCGGCGAAATCGGAACCGCCGAGCAACGCGATGCGCTGGCCGGTGTCCAAAGCTGACACTCTCGCCCGATTGCGCGAAGCAATGGACGCCGCCGCCGAAGCCCTCGATTTTGAGGAGGCGCGGCGGCTGCGTGACCGGATCAGCCTGCTCAGGGGCGGAGCCGATGCCGACGACGCGGCCGATGCGGACACTTCAGGACTGCTGCGCCAGCAACCCGGCAACATGGGCATCGGTTCAAGCGTACCAAAGCCGGTACGACCCGACGGCTGGGTAATGCCGATACGTCCGGGCCCGATGACCACCAACGAAAGCCGGAAACGCCGTTAAAAGGAGCCTAGCGCTTGCCCCGCCAGGCCAGCGACCGCGCATTGAGCGCTTGGAGGTCGCCTTCGCCGCGCGCGATTGCTTCGCCAAGCGCAATTGCGTCCGCCAGATGCCCGGGGCTCATGTGCCGGTACGCTGGACGCCCCGTGATATGGTCGTACCACCGACCGCCGTGCACCGTATCGAGCAGGATGCGCTGGAAGCAATGATCGCGCGCGACCGGGCAGTCCCGCGACGACGCGAGCGCAGGGAGGGTTTCACGCGTGAGCGCAAGCCAGCGCGCCTCGAGTTCCGTGCGCGTCATGTCCAGTATAGAATGCGCGCCGTCGGTAGCAGGCGTGTAATCTCGTCTTCGAAAAAACGACGCAGTTCGGCCATCGTCGCGGTGTCATAGACATGCTTGATCGCGCCGAACTTGGTGCGCTTTTCCTGTCGCCGCTCCGCGCTCATGTCGAGCAGCGAACCCGGATACCAGCTTTCGAGCACCGCCTTCGAACCCGGTGAATAGCGGTGTGTGATCAGTTCGACCGTCAGGTCGGCATCAATCCCCTGAAGCGCCCCGGCCGCGTCGAGGAGGAGTTGGTTGTACGCCTGCTGCCAGCCTTCCGCTGCAATGATCGGCGCGATCGTCAGGCCGATACGATATCGCGCCAGCGCCATGCGCCGCATCGCGCGAAGACGCGCGGCCACGGGACTCGTCCCGCCTTCGAATCGGGCATAGAGCGGCGGATTGACCGAAAACCGCATGCGCGTTCGGCCTTCATGCGTGAGAGCGAGCAAAGGATCGACCGCATCGAATTTGCTGGTGAAGCGCAATTGCACGTCCGCATCCCACGCGCCGAAATGCGCGATCATGGCCGAGAGCGACCCGGTCAGATGCTCGATTGCAAGCGGATCGGTGTAGCACGACGCCTCGAACGTCGTTCCTTCGTGCGCGCGCGACCGTGACCGCGACGTCACCTTGCCTTGTCCGACATAGCCGGGGAGGGCGTTTAGGATTTCGGGAAGATTGGCATAGACGCGTGTGATCGGCGGCCCCTTCAGCGACCCCGCGAGATAGCAATAGCTGCAATGTGCCGGGCATCCCTGCGCCAGGTCGACACGCCAGTCGGCACTTGGCGCGATGGGCTGAAGTCGCAGTTTCGAGGGCGGCGCTACCACAATGGCCAGCGTATTCTTCGCGTCGGCGTAGGATGCGGCGGCGTCGAGCATCAGCCGGTCCGATGCGAGCTCGACCACCGGTATGCCGAGCGCCGCGACGCGCTCCGCAATCTGTCGCCCGTGCTCCCATTCGCGCGCCGAGGCCGTCAAAAGCACTTGGCGCGGATGCCACAGGCGCGGTCTGAGGTGTTTTCCAGGAGACAAATCCATTGACGACTCAACAGGCAAGCCGAGCGATGGTTCAAACCTCCTGCCGGGTATTTATTTTCGTTCGCGGCCCGTTCTCTTGCGCTTCGGAAAAGCGCTGATTTCCCGCGCGCCGCTGCCCCCAAGCAGCGATGAAAGGAATCGAAGAAGCGACGAACTGATTGGTAAAAGGCGCATTTAGCGTCTTGCGTGTTTTCCCAGATAGGGCACTATACATAGCGGCTTCGGCCGGGGGAAATACTAGCTATGGTAGGAAGCGCCAGGCGGGCCGACCGCGTCAGCGACGGTTGCCGGTGCCCTCGGCACGAGAACAGATGAAAAACATCTGCACTCGCAGCCACCGAAATGCTATTCAGGGGGTTCGCCCTCGATTCGAACAGAAACAGAACGACAGGGGTGGCGGCGATGGATTTCAGAGGCAGTGAAACAGCGATGAACGATACGACTTTGCTCGACAGCCCGGCCATTTCGGACAGTGCCGCGACACGTGAGGATTCGCACAGCATCAAGCCGCAGCTGTACGCGGTCGATGTCGATCATTCGCGCGACGCGCTGCTGACCGATTTCGGCAAGGAGACGTTGCGCGACCGATATCTGCTGCCGGGCGAATCGTACCAGGATTTGTTCGTGCGCGTCGCGTCCGCCTATGCCGACGATCAGCCGCATGCCCAGCGACTCTATGACTACATTTCGAAGCTGTGGTTCATGCCGTCGACGCCGGTGCTGTCGAACGGCGGGACCGGGCGCGGCCTGCCGATCAGCTGCTACCTGAATTCGGTGCCCGACAGCCTGGAGGGCATCGTCGAGACGTGGAACGAGAATGTCTGGCTCGCGTCGCGCGGCGGCGGCATCGGCACTTACTGGGGCGCGGTGCGCGGGATCGGCGAGCCCGTCGGCCTGAACGGCAAGACCAGCGGCATCATTCCGTTCGTCCGTGTCATGGACTCGCTGACACTCGCGATCAGCCAGGGTTCGCTGCGGCGCGGCTCGGCGGCGTGCTACCTCGATGTTTCTCATCCCGAGATCGAGGAGTTCCTCGAGATTCGCAAAGCGTCGGGCGACTTCAATCGCAAGGCGCTGAACCTCCACCACGGCGTCCTGCTGACCGACGCCTTCATGGAAGCGGTGCGCGCGGGAGAGGAATGGCATTTGCGTTCGCCCAAGGACAACAGCGTCCGCGCGACGGTCGATGCGCGCGGCCTGTTCCAGAAGCTCGTGGAGACGCGGCTGGCAACGGGCGAGCCCTATATCGTCTTTGCCGACACGGTGAACCGCGCGATGCCGCGCCACCACCGCGAGCTGGGCCTGAAGGTCTCGACATCCAATCTGTGCAGCGAAATCACACTCCCGACGGGTCGCGACCATCTGGGGAATGACCGCACGGCGGTCTGCTGCCTGTCGTCGCTCAATCTCGAAACATGGGATGAGTGGAACGGCGACAGGCAGGTGATCGAGGACGTGATGCGGTTCCTCGACAACGTCCTGACCGACTATATCGACCGTGCCCCGCCTGAAATGGCACGCGCCAAGTATAGCGCGAGCCGTGAGCGATCGGTGGGGCTGGGCGTAATGGGGTTCCATTCGTTCCTCCAGGCACGCAATTTGCCGTTCGAAGGGGCAATGGCGAAGTCGTGGAACCTGAAGATTTTCCGCCACATCTCGACGGCGGCGAACGAGGCGTCGATGCTGCTCGCGACCGAGCGTGGCGCGTGCCCCGATGCAGAGGAACGCGGCGTAATGGAGCGCTTCAGCTGCAAGATGGCGATCGCGCCGACCGCGTCGATTTCCATCATCTGCGGCGGCACGAGCGCCTGCATCGAGCCGATCCCGGCCAATGTTTACACGCACAAGACGCTGTCGGGGAGCTTTTCGATCCGCAACCCGTATCTGGAAAAGCTGCTTACCGAAAAGTCGAAGAATTCGGACGCGGTCTGGAACTCGATCCTCGAGCAAGGCGGGTCGGTCCAGCATCTCGATTTCCTGAGCGCCGAGGAAAAGGATACCTACAAGACGAGCTTCGAGATCGACCAGCGCTGGCTGCTCGAACTCGCTGCGGACCGCACGCCCTATGTCGATCAGGCGACGTCGCTGAACCTGTTCATCCCCGGCGAGGTGGTGTAATGGGATTTGCTGATGCTCCATTTTCGCGCGTGGGAACTGGGCGTGAAGTCGCTGTATTACCTGCGCTCGAAGAGCATTCAGCGTGCGGGGTTCGCGGGCGGGGTCGAGGCCGACAATACGTCCCAAGCGCCGGTAATTGAGCTTGCGGAAAAGGATTACGACGAGTGTTTGGCTTGCCAATAAACATGTACATACTTATATGTATGTGTAGATGGAGGCAAGCATGAAGACCGATCGATTGACGTTGATGGTGAGCCCATCTGACAAGGCAGCAATTAATGCGCGAGCGTCAGCGTTGGGAATTTCGGTGAGCGAACTGGTTCGCAAGGCTTCGCTCGACTATGATCCGGGCGAAGAGGTTGCGAAAGCTGAACTCGTAGCGCTGTTGCCCGAAGTCGATGCCGCAATTGAACGAATCCACGCCACGTTCGACCGGATTGAAGCAAACAGTGAGGCGCACCGACGCGAAATGGAGCATTTGCGCTCGCCCGAATATCAAGAGCAGGTTCAGCGTGAGGTTTGGGCCAACCCAAATATCGATTGGGACTGGATCGAAGCACTGCGTGGTGGTCTGTTGCACCGGTCTCCAGCGGAGGTAAAAGCCGCGTGAGCTGGCTGAATGATACGCTTTCGGCGCTTCGCCAAGTGGTGTTGCTCGATCACCGAGTTGCCGAACTTGAGCGCGGCATGCGCGAGGCGCAAACCGAAATCGCAACGCATGACCGGCGCATTCAGCAACTTGAGACCGTGATATTCGGCCCCATTTCCCCTGACCGGTTAAGGCTGCCGCGGTCGTGACTGCGGCGCGCCTTTCCCGTGACCGGCCGCGTTGTTACGCCTACGCCTCTTCTTCCTCGAACGTCACCGCCACGTCGGCATTTGCGCTCAGCCGGACGGTATTGCCCTCGACTGCCGCAACCAGGCCGCCCGAGATGAAGTGGTGATGGCCATCATGGCTGCCTGTTCCTTCGACGACTTCGGGTCCGGAATCCTTCTTGGTCAGCTTGATGCGGTTGCCCTCGACCTTGTCGACCGTGCCGACATGGACGCCGTCGGCGCCGATCACTTCGGCGTGTTCCTGGATCTGCGAAAGGTCGGCCATGCTTCGTCTCCTTGAGTTGGGTTCGCACCCCTAACGCGCGACCGTTCGTTTAGGTCGCAAGCCAGTTTCAGATTTTCAGCCAGAGGTCAGTTCACATGTCGCTCACCGTCGCCCGCAACCAGTACAAGCCGTTCGAATATCCGTGGGCATACGACTTCTGGAAACGCCAGCAGCAGATCCACTGGATGCCCGAGGAAGTGCCGCTCGGCGAGGATTGCCGCGATTGGGCGCAGAAGCTGACCGACCACGAGCGCAATTTGCTGACGCAGATTTTCCGCTTCTTCACGCAAGCCGATATCGAGGTGCAGGATTGCTACCACGACAAATATGCGCGCGTGTTCAAGCCCGTCGAGATCAAGATGATGCTCGCCGCCTTCTCCAATATGGAGACGGTGCATATCGCGGCGTACAGCCATCTGCT
>JANMKS010000171.1:0-2611 GCA_031372155.1 Sphingomonas sp. | reverse complement strand
TCGAGCGCTAACGGCTCGGCGGACCCCGCGTCCCAGCCCGCCCATCGTCCGTCATCACGAAGGCAAAGCCAAGCCCCCGCCGGGCCAATGTCGGCAACGAACCAATGCATCGTTCGCGCGGCAATATCGCCATGAAATGCGCCGGGATCGGCGAGAACTGCCGCGCGCATGACGTTCCAATCGTGACGCGTAACGACCGGATTCTGCAGGGCAGCCGGTACAGCTGCGTGCCTCGGCGCTTCCAGCATGCCCGAATCGTCACCCCTCATTCTGGGGTATTGAGCCTCAATACCGCACGCTTGGCAAATATCGGCCCGTGCGATGGCGGATGACGTGGGCATTGCAAAGGCGCGACGATTACCGACGCCAGTCCAGAACGAGACACGTATCCCGAATGTCTGGCGGAGAGGCAGGGATTCGAACCCTGGGTACCCTCACGGGCACGCCGCATTTCGAGTGCGGTGCTTTCGACCACTCAGCCACCTCTCCGCAGAGGTCCGGGCGACGTTACCGTCCCGGCCG
Source organism: Sphingomonas sp. (assembly GCA_031372155.1). Classification (GTDB taxonomy): domain Bacteria; phylum Pseudomonadota; class Alphaproteobacteria; order Sphingomonadales; family Sphingomonadaceae; genus Sphingomonas_O. Next base: position 2,089 of record JANMKS010000171.1, on the reverse strand, counting down.
GATCGAAGCGGCGCGCATAGCGAAGGTCTTCGCGAATGCCAAGGCCCGGCAAACTGGCGACCGCGCTTGTCATGAGCGCATTAATCCCTAGATTGACCCCATGCAGATGCATTCGCCACGCGCCAAGAAAGTCGACCTGCCGCAGATTGCTCACGCTCGTTTCGATATCGGGGACGTCGTGCGACACCGCCATTTCGAATTTCGAGGCGTGATCTTCGACGTCGATCCCGTCTTTGCGAACAGCGAGGAATGGTACGAGTCGATTCCGGAAGACATCCGTCCGTCGAAGGATCAGCCGTTCTATCACCTGCTCGCCGAAAATGCGGACAGCAACTATGTGGCCTATGTCAGCCAGCAGAACCTGATCGTCGACGACAGCGAAGAACCGGTCGATCATCCCGCGATACCCGGCATCTTCGACGGTTTCGAGGGAACCCGGTACAAGCTGAAACCGGGTCACCGCCACTAGACGAGCGCCATCAAAGGGCAGTACAGCGAGGCCCGCAGTTACCTGCGAGCCCCCACTTTCTTGACCCTACCAGATGTGAACCCGCTGTTCGGGCGCGAGGTACAGCTTGTCGCCAGGCTTTACTTTGAACGCGGCGTACCAGGCATCGACATTACGCACGACGGCGTTGGTTCGCGCGAATTCCGGGCTGTGCGGATCGGACAGCAGTTGTTCGCGAAGCGCTCCCTCACGACGCTTGCCGCGCCATGCGTTGGCATAAGCGAGAAAAAAGCGCTGATCGCCGGTCAGGCCATCCACCAGCGGCGGTTCGCCGTGATCGGCGACATACTTGCGCCAGGCACCATATGCGGTCTCGATCCCCGACAAATCGCCGATATTCTCGCCCATCGTCAGCTTTCCGTTGATATTCAGGCCCGGCAGCGCTTCGACGGCGTCATATTGCTTGCCAAGTGCGTCGGCGCGGGCCTGATATTTCGCGGCGGCCTCTGCCGTCCACCAATCGCGCAGCTTTCCGTCCGCAGCGAAGCGGCGTCCCTGATCATCGAAGCCGTGACCGATTTCATGCCCGATGACCGCGCCGATCGCACCATAGTTGACCGCCGGATCGGCGGCCGGATCGAAGAACGGCGGCTGCAATATGGCGGCGGGAAAGGTGATCTGATTGGTCAGCGGGCTGTAATAGGCGTTCACCGTCTGCGGGGTCATCGACCACAGCGTACGATCGACAGGCTTTGGTAGCCGCGAGAGCTGCAGGTTCCACTGGAACTTGCGCGCGCGCAGCACATTGCCGAGCAGGTCGTCGCGCTTCACCGTGATTGGCGAATAATCGACGTACTTGACCGGATGGCCGATGCGGGGGTCGAATGCCACGAGCTTTTTCAAAGCTTCCGCACGCGTCGCTGCGTCCATCCATCCGTTGCCGTTGATCCGGTCGGTCAGGCTGGCGCGGATGTTGCGGATCAACTCAGCCATCTGAGCATCGCTCGAAGGCGGATAATGACGCGCAACGTAAATCTGACCGACCGCCTCACCAAGCGACGATTCGAGCAGGGCCACACCGCGTTTCCAGCGATCGCGCTGGACCGGCTGATCGCGCAACGTCTTTGAGAAGAACGTGAAATTAGCCTCATCGAAGCCGCGCGGCAGGTACGACGCGTTCTGGCGAAGGAAATGATACGCCAGATACTCCTTCCACGTGGCAAGCGGCACACTGTCGAGAAGCTTTCCCGCTCCTGCGATGGCGGTCGTCTGCCTAACGATGACCGTGTCGACGCCTGCCAGACCGAGGTCTGTCAGCATCAGGTTCCAGTCGAATTGCGGCGCAAGCGCGGCAAGTTGTGCACGCGACATCGGATTGAACGACTGCGTGACGTCGCGACTTCGTTCCGGAAGCCAATGTTCGCGCGCGATCGCCATTTCCAGGGCAATGATGCGGTCTGCTCTGCCGTCCGTGTCGGGAAGACCGGCGAGCGACTGCATCTGCACGACATAGCTGCGATACGCGGCCCGGAAAGTGTCGTATTTCGGGCCTTCCTTCAGGTAATAGTCGCGGTTCGGCATGCCGAGACCGCTCTGGACGGCACCGGCGACGTACCGTGTCGGATCCAATGGGTCAGGCGT
>JANMKS010000084.1:0-2505 GCA_031372155.1 Sphingomonas sp. | reverse complement strand
GCGGAGGTCGGGACGTCCGCAGTTGCCGATATGGCGCGGCGGTTCGGAATCACGACGCCGATCAACACCCAGCCCTCGATGGTGCTGGGGACATCCGACGTCCGCCTGATCGATATGACGCGCGCCTTCGCCAGCGTCGGCGGGAACGGCGTCGCGATTGCACCTTATGGCATCGTCAAGGTGACGACAGGGAAAGGCGAAGTGCTATACCAGCACCAGGCCGATACCAGCCACGTGCTGGTCGCGCCGCAAATTGCCGCGCAGATGATCGACCTTTTGCAGACGGCGGTGAACACGGGGACTGCGCGCGCGGCGCAGATTGGTCGCCCGGTCGCAGGCAAGACCGGCACGACGAGTTCGAACAAGGATGGCTGGTTCCTTGGCTTTTCAAGCGGGATAACGACTGGCGTATGGATGGGGCGCGACGACGCGAACCCCATTCCCGGCCTGCAAGGCGGCCGTGCGCCCGCGCAGGCGTTTGCCCAGTTCATGCGCGTTGCCGTCGCCAAGCGCCCGGTCGAAAATTTCCAGACCGACGTGACGTTGCCCGAATGGCAGCTGGAACCCGACGAGGAAGCCTATTTCGGTAACGCCGACGAGGGCATGTTCGTCGACGAGAACGGCAATCCGATCAATTCCGAGCCTGAGCCTGGAAGCGAAAACGAGGATATGCCGGGGCAACAAAACCCCGATGTCGAAGCGCCGCAACAGTTCGACCAGCAATGGATCGACGGCGTGTTGGGTCGCAACCAGCAACCGACGCCGCGACCACCCGAAGCTCAGCCGGTACGCCCGAACCAGTGAAGCGAGGTTCCGTTCGCGCGGAGCCAATTACGGGCAGGAGCCGGGTCGCGCCCGTGAAGAGTCTTAACCAGAGCGTGGAACTGAGGGCCATGGTTCATGTGGACGCGGTGCGCGACTTCATGCGCGACGGTGGCCATTCGCACATCTTCAGGTGCCAGGATAAGTCGCCAGCTATACCGGATGTCGCCTGACGCGGCGCAACTTCCCCAGCGCGATTTCGGATCGCCGATGCCGACCCTGGCAACGGCAATGGCGTGCCGCGATGCGAGCGCCGACGTTTCACGCGTTAGTGTTTCGAGTGCGTGGCGCTTGACGAAGCGGAGAACCCGCGCCGAAAGTTGTTCGATCGGTCCACCGACGCGTAGCACTTCGCCGCGAAGCATCGGCATGCGCGGATAATCCGGTGACCAGTCGATTCGCACCAAAGCCCCGCCCAGGCCGAACTCCAGTCCGGGGACAACGGCCTGCCCCTGCGGCATGCGAGCGAGTTCCGCCTCTATCCAGGCGCGCTTTTCCGACGCCCAGGCGAGCGCCGGACGCAGCGCGGCACGCGACGGCAGACTGAGGCGAACGGTGGCGTCGCGCGGATCGATCGTCAGGCGCATCGTCTTGGCCCCATGACGTCTGATTATGGTCAGCGGCCGCTCGCGCCCGCCCCCTGCAAAGATGAGATCAGAGATCGTCACGGTCGACGAGGTGCTGTTCGAGGTCGCCGGCGTCGACCTCTGATATCGTCCAGCCCCGTACCGACATGCCCGCTGCGTGAACGCTGTCGGGGTCGCCGGTGTTTAGATAATGCCAGTCAGGCAGCGGCTTGCCTTCGTCGCGCAAGCGATAAGCACACGTCGGCGGCAGCCATTCCATCTCGCGCAGCTTTGCCGGCGTCAGGCGGATGCAATCGGGCACGAAAGCGTGCCGGTGGCGATAATCCGAACAGCGCGCGCTGCGCCGGTCGAGCAGTCGGCAGGCCACGTTCGTCGGAAAGAACTCGCCGGTTTCCTCATCCTCGAGCTTGTGGATGCAGCATTTGCCGCAGCCGTCGCACAATGCCTCCCATTGCGCGCGGTCGAGGCGGTCGAGCGGGATGTCCTCCCAGAACTTCACTTGACCCACTTGTCCAGTTCGGCCGCAATCTCGCCCGGCGTTCCCTCTTGAGGAAGCAGTGCGAGCGGCTTGTTTCCGGGATCCATCAGATAGGCAACGCGACTGTGATCGACCAGATAGGCATCTTTCGATTGTCCCGGTGCGACCGAGGCCGCTACGCCATAGGCTCGAGACACATCTTCGATCGCCTTCGCGCTTCCCGTTAGTGCGGCCATATCAGGATCGAAAGCGGCGGCAAAAGTTTTCAGCACAGCCGGCGTGTCCCTTGCCGGATCCACGGTAACGAAGATCAGGCGGACGCGGCGCGCGCGTTCGGCGTCCTGCTTCGCGAACTGCTTCAAACCCCGCGCCAGATTGGCGACGTCGGTCGGGCACACGTCGGGACAAAATGTATAGCCGAAATACATTATGCGATATTGCCCCGCATAGGTACGGTCGGTGACCGCGGCACCGTCCTGGTCGATCAGTGCGAAGGGACCGCCTATGCGTGCACCCGCGAGCGGCGGAGGCGGTGCAGCGGTGCCGCACGCCGCAAGGAACAGCGCGAGGACGATGACGATTCTGTTCATGACACCGGCAGCCTTGCGGTGTTAGCGC
>JANMKS010000047.1:0-3453 GCA_031372155.1 Sphingomonas sp. | reverse complement strand
CTCTGCTGCGCCCCAGTTTTCCTTGCGCTGGTAACTTGGCAGCTCAAGCGCAACGACCGGGATCGGCAGACGCATCGCCTCGATCAGCCCGCCGGGATCGTCCTGGATCAGTTCGGCCGTGCACGATGCGCCAACCAGCATGGCCTCTGGCCGGTAGCGTTCATAAGCGTCGCGTGCGGCCTTCTGGAACAGCTCCGCCGTGTCCTTGCCGAGGTCGCGTGCCTGAAACGTCGTGTAGGTGACGGGCGGACGACGGTCGCGGCGCTCGATCATCGTGAACAGCAGGTCGGCATAAGTATCGCCCTGCGGCGCGTGGAGAACGTAATGCACGCCCTTCATCGCGGTTGCGATCCGCATCGCGCCGACATGCGGTGGGCCTTCATAGGTCCAGACGGTCAGCTGCATCTACCCGACCTTCAGCACGTCGCGTCGCCGGAGCGGGCGGGCGAAAAGTTCGGCAAGGTCGCCGGCCTGCTCGAAGCCGTGGATCGGCGAGAAAACGAGTTCGATCGCCCATTTGGTCGTGAGCCCCTCGGCCTCCAGCGGATTGGCAAGGCCGAGCCCGCAGACGGTGAGGTCAGGCTTCGCCGCGCGCACACGGTCAAGCTGGCGATCGACGTCCTGCCCCTCGCTGATCGTGGTTTCGGCGGGAAGCAACGCGAGTTCCTGCGCCAGATGCTTGCGGTGAAGGTAGGGCGTACCGACCTCTACCGGCTTCATGCCGAGCTCAGTGGTGAGGAAGCGCGCGAGCGGCACCTCAAGCTGTGAGTCGGGCAGGAAGAAGATACTCTTGCCATTCAGGCGGTCTGCAGAATGCGCAATCGCCTGCTTGGCGCGGGCACGGCCGGGCGCGATCACTTGGCGGAAGTGCATCTCGTCGATGCCAAAGGCTTTTGCCGCGGCATGCAGCCAGTTGGTCGTGCCCTCTGCGCCAAAGGGAAAAAGCGCGTCGAGGCGGACGGCACCCCGGTCCTCCAGCGCTCGCGCAGTCTCGCCGAGGAAAGGCTGGGCAAGCAGGAAGCGGGTGTTCGTCCCCACGGGGGGAAGGTCCGCGGCACGTCGCGCCGGGAGGCAGTGGACGGGTCCGATACCGAGCTCGTCAAACAACCGCAGGAACTGATCCTCGACGACATCGGGCAACGCACCGACGATCATCAGGCTCTGCTCGCCTGACATGTCGATGGGCAGCTCTGGGACGAGCGATGCCAGGCAGGCGTCTTCGCCTTCTGTAAAGGTCGTCTCGATCCCGCTGCCCGAATAATTGAGAACCCGGACGCCATTATGCTTTGCGTTCAGGCGTTGCGAAGCGCGGCTGAGGTCGAGCTTGATAACTTCGGACGGGCAGGAGCCGACGAGGAACATCAATTTGATGTCGGGCCGGCGCGCGAGCAGCTTGTCGACGACGCGGTCGAGTTCCTCGTTGCAATCTGCCATGCCGGCGAGGTCACGTTCCTCAATGATCGCGGTGGCAAAGCGGGGCTCGGCGAAGATCATCACGCCCGCAGCAGATTGCAGCAAATGCGCGCAGGTTCGGCTGCCGACGACGAGGAAGAACGCGTCCTGCACCTTGCGATGCAGCCAGATGATGCCGGTCAGGCCGCAGAAAACTTCACGCTGGCCGCGTTCACGCAGCACCGGTGCACAGTCGGTGGCACTTGCGGGCAAGGCTCCGGTCAAGCTGTCATCATCCCGGCCGGCTGCAACCGCGCAGCGCGAAGCTTCAGCAGAAACTGCGTCGCGTTGACGGCGTAGGTTGCATAGGCGGCAAGCGCGACAAGCATGCGATCATGTTCGGAACCGATGCCGAACCACAACGCCGCGACATAGGCGGTGTGGAGCGCAATCACGAACATGGAGAAGAAATCCTCCCACCAGAATGCATCCGCAAACAGCCACTTGCCGAACACGACCTTTTCCCAGATCGAGCCGGTGATCATGATCGCATAGAGGGCAATCGTCTTGACGATGATCGAAGATGTTGCGGCCTGAAGTCCTTCGCCAGTCGCGAGGTACCGCAACACGAGAATAAGGCTGACGATGAAGATGAGGAACTGTACCGGGGCAAGCACGCCCTGCACGATCGTCCAGACCGATGCGTCCCGACGCATGCGCTCCTGTGGGGTATAAAGCGGTTTTACCGACTCCATATCTTGACCCGCCTCCTTACCTGCAGACTGCCTCCTCCCCAGAGGAGTGTCAAACAAATATGACGTCCAAATCTTTTTACATCGGTGCCGCTGATTTCGCTTCGGTCAGGATTGCAACGGCGCGACAACAGGCATAGCATCCGAGTCGTCGGGGGCGACCGAAACGTCGGCCAGCCCGGAGGGCGCGGCCAATTCGCGCTCCGGCCAAGGGTGGGAGAGCCCGAAATGGCGAGCGTTTACGGGATCGTACGATCGTTGGCGAAGCGTGGCTCTGCCGCACCGATGCTGCGCAGCATTGTCGGACGAAAGTCAGGGTCGACAATGCCGGGTTTCGTATCACTTGTGGAAACTCAAATCATTCCGCGGCTCGTTATCGCGCATGGCAGCGAGGCCGCCGCAGGCCTTTCGCTGGTTGGCGCGGGCGGTTCGATCTCTGCTGCAGAAGCCGACGCGTTTGCGCCGCTTGCGCTCGATCACGGCGCGTGCGCGCTTCTCGATCACGTTGAAATGTTTCTCGCACGCGGCGTTTCTGTTGACACCATTTTTGTCGACCTGCTTGCCCCCGCCGCCCGCCACCTGGGCTTTATGTGGGAAGAGGACACCGCCGATTTCATTGCCGTGACAATGGCATTGTGGCGGTTGCAGGAAGTCGTGCGCGAATTGTCGTCACGCGTCCCCGCTCGTTGCGGCGGAGAAGGCGCGCGCCGCGCGCTGTTTTCGGTGATGCCCGGCGAACAGCACAGTTTCGGCACGGTGATGGTCGAGGATGTGTTCCGGCGCGCGGGGTGGAGCACCGAGTTGCTGATGGAATGCGATACTTCGCAGCTGCTCGCCGCTGTCGCCCGCAACGCGTACGATCTGATCGGCTTGACTGTGACGGGCGCGCGTTACGCCGATACCGTTCCTTCGGTCATCAACGGGATCCGTAGCGTTTCGCGAAATCCCCACATCGGAGTGATGGTCGGAGGGCGAATCTTCGGTGACGATCCCGGACTTGCGGTGGCATTGGGGGCCGACGCGACGGCCGCAGATGCGGCGCAGGCACTTGAAGTTGCGCGAACTCTCGTCGATGAGCTCGCGCACCGCCATGAAACTATTGCATGAACTCCTACCCGAGAAGCCCTACCGCCGAGCCATGAACCTTCCCGCCGCCCTGTCTGTCCCTTTACGCGCCCCGCAGCAGACGCTCGGGGCGCTCGACGTTCGGGTGGCGGCTCGTCTGGTCGAGGCTGCAGGCGACCTCGCGCTGATCCTTGATGCCGACGGAATCGTCATTGATTATGCACTGGCGAGCAACGAGCTGTCG
>JANMKS010000021.1:0-2914 GCA_031372155.1 Sphingomonas sp. | reverse complement strand
GCGTCGATCAACGATGCGTCGCCGGCCGTGTCCGGGACGCTCGCATTGCTTTCGAGTGCCTCGACGAGGACGGCAATGCGATCGATGATCGCGAGCAGCGCGCCGATGACCGATGCCTCGGCAAGGCGCTTGCCCGCGCGCAATTCGGCGAGCGTGGTTTCGGCGGCATGCGCGAGCGCGGCAATCCGGGGCAGATCGAGGAAGCCGCAGCTTCCCTTTACGGTATGCACAAAGCGAAAAATGCTGTCGAGGCGCTCGACATCGTTCGGGTGTGCTTCCCAGCCCACAAGTGCTTCGGAAATCTGGTCGAGCGTCTCACGCGTTTCCGCGACAAACTCGCCGGTCAATTCGTCCACGGGTCGGGCATCCTTCGATAGGTGCCCCCTATTGCCGCAGCAATGGTTAAGGGGTCGTTAGACTCTAGGCGCGGGCGAGCGTCGCGCCGAAAACCAGTACCGTCGGATCGGGCGCGAGTACCTGGGCGTGACCGCCGCTCTCTATCGCCAGCAGGTGAACGAGCCACGCGGCGGCCGCACGCGGCGTCATGCCGTCCTCGTCGGCGTCCCCACACAACGCGGACCTGAGTTCAGGGTCGAGGACGAGACGCGCACCTTCGGCCCGCACCACGATCTCGGTGGAGCCGTTCGCGACCTCTGCACCGATGTCGAGGCGACCCCCGCGGACCAGTGCGTCCGCCGCCATCAGCACGAGGTTGAGCAATACCTTGATCGCGGTTTTGGAAAGTGTCGGCGCTTCGACGAGCCAGCCGATCTGGACCTTCGGATTGTCGCCGAGCAAGCCCTCGATCGCGGCCTTCGCCTCACGCGAATCGACGACATCGCCGAACCCGCCGGCCGCACCGAACGCAAGCCGAAAGAATTTGAGCTTGTTGGCAGAGGCCCGCGCGCTCTCGCTCAGCAACTCCAGGCAACGTGCCCGCATGTCGGGGTCGTTCTCTTCGGCGAGCAATTCCAGCCCGTTGTTCATCGCGCCGACGGGACTGAGCAGATCATGGCAAAGCCGCGAACAGAGCAGGCTGGCAAAATCGACCGCGTTGACCGTCATGGTAAATTCCCGTTTCACGCCCTATTGGCGAAGGGCGCGCAGGGGGTCAATTGAAGACGATGGCACGCTCAGGCAATCTTGCGGAACGCCAGCATCTCGCGAATCCGCCGGGTCGAGCCCGCATGGAAGCCATTTTCACCCTCCCATTCGCGCGGGTTCCTGAACGTGCCGAAAATCATGTCGGGCAGCGGAATGTCGCCGTAGTTATAGGCATGCACACCGCGCTGGTGGTGGACCAGATGGCTTTCGGGACGTTGAACAAGGTAGCCCAGCCAGTGCGGCGTCCGGATATTCACGTGCTGGAAAATGCCCGGGATCGTGGTCAGCACGGCGACGATCAGCGCCGCATCGGGGCTTAGCCCGAAAACACCGACAAGACATGCGGAACCGAGAAGCGCCCAGGCGACCATATCGAGCGGATGAAAATAATACGCCCCCCACACGTCGACCCGTTCTGCCGAATGATGCATCTGATGCGTCGCGCGCCACAGGGGATCCCAGCTGTGCATCGCGCGGTGCCAGAAGTAGATCCCAAATTCGAGCACCAGGAACCCGCCGACCACCTGCACCCAAAAGGGCAACTGCGACCCGTCAACGAGCTGATGCGCGCCAAAATATTCGTCCCATAGATACGGCGCGAATGTCGCGATCGTGAAGTACAGGATTGTGGAGATCAGCCCCATTGTCCGCCAGAACCGCACTTCGGGAAACGCAGTTCGCCGTCCGACGAAGTCGGCAAGTGCAAACATCGCGAACATTGCAACGACAATATAGTGGTAAGTGGTCATCGCCCGCTGTCCCCACAGTTACGCGCTGAAGCGAAAGCATAGCACTTTCGGCCGTTTGCGTCACCCTCGCCAGCCCAGATCGTCTTTACCGCGTCAGTTTCTTGTACGCCAACCGCGTCGGCCGATCCGCTGCATCGCCCAAGCGTCGCCGCTTGTCTTCTTCGTAGCTTTCGAAATTGCCTTCGAACCACTCGACGTGGCTGTCGCCTTCGAACGCCAATATGTGGGTGGCGAGCCGATCAAGGAAGAAGCGGTCATGGCTGATCACGACCGCGCAACCTGCGAACGACTCCAGCGCCTCTTCCAACGCCCGCAACGTCTCGACATCGAGGTCGTTGGTTGGTTCGTCGAGCAGCAGCACGTTGCCGCCCGCCGCCAGCATTTTTGCCATGTGGACACGGTTGCGTTCGCCGCCGGATAGCTGGCCGACCTTCTTCTGCTGGTCGGTGCCCTTGAAGTTGAACGCGCCGACATAGGCGCGCGTGTTCACTTCATGCTTGCCGAAATAAAAGCGGTCGTTGCCGCCCGACACTTCTTCCCAGACGTTGTGATTGGGATCGAGGTCGTCGCGCGACTGGTCGACGAAGCCGAGCTTTACGGTGGAGCCGATCTTGATCGACCCCTTGTCGGGCTTTTCCTGTCCGGTGATGAGCTTGAACAAGGTCGACTTGCCCGCCCCGTTGGGGCCGATGACACCAACAATGCCGCCCGGCGGAAGCGTGAAATCCAGCCCCTCGAACAGCAACTTGTCGCCATAGGATTTGGTCAGCCCTTCGGCATCGATGACATTGCCACCAAGGCGTTCGGGAATCTGGATGAGGATCTGCGCGGCACCGGGGCGGCGGTCCGCCTGCTTTTCAACGAGCTCGTCGAAGGCCCGGATACGCGCCTTGCTCTTGGTCTGGCGCGCCTTGGGGGACTGGCGGATCCACTGAAGCTCTTCCTTAATCGCCTTTTGCCGCCCCTCGTCCTCGCGGTCTTCCTGATCCATGCGCTTGGCCTTGGCTTCGAGCCAGGCCGAGTAATTCCCCTCGAACGGGATGCCCCTGCCCCGGTCGATT
>JANMKS010000459.1:0-4205 GCA_031372155.1 Sphingomonas sp. | reverse complement strand
AAGATCTGCAACAACATGCTGCTTGGCGCGACGATGATTGCCACGTGCGAGGCGTTCGTACTTGCCGAGCGCCTCGGCCTCGATGCTCAGGTTTTTTACGACATCAGTTCGAAAGCGTCCGGACAAAGCTGGTCGATGACGAGCTATTGCCCGGTGCCCGGTCCGGTGCCGTCGGCACCATCGAACCGGGACTTCGAGGGTGGCTTTCAGACCGCGCTGATGCTCAAGGATATGAAACTGGCGGTAGAGGCTGCGCAAGCGTCGGACACGTCGGTGCCGATGGCGGCGAGCGCGGCTTCGCTGTATCAGGCGTTCGTCGGGCTGGGTGGGGCAAAGAAGGATTTTTCCGCGATCATTCAACTGTTGCGCGGCAATTTGGGGGAGGACCAGGGATGAAGACGCGTGCTGCCGTTGCGTTCGAAGCAAAGCGACCGTTGGAGATCGTGGAAGTCGATCTGGACGGTCCCAAGGCGGGTGAAGTGCTGGTGGAGATCATGGCCACGGGCATCTGTCACACCGACGCCTACACGCTTGACGGGCTGGACAGCGAGGGCATTTTCCCAAGCATTCTGGGGCACGAGGGCGCAGGCGTCGTGCGCGAAGTTGGCGCTGGGGTAACGAGTGTTGCGCCAGGCGATCACGTCATTCCGCTGTACACCCCCGAATGCCGCCAGTGTAAGTCGTGCCTGAGCGGCAAGACCAATTTGTGCACCGCCATCCGGGCGACGCAGGGCAAGGGGCTCATGCCCGACGGCACGTCGCGGTTCAGCCACAAGGGCAGCCCGATTTTCCATTACATGGGCTGTTCGACCTTTTCGAATTTCACCGTGTTGCCGGAAATCGCCGTCGCAAAGATCAGGACCGACGCGCCGTTCAAGACGAGCTGCTACATCGGATGCGGCGTTACCACAGGGGTCGGCGCGGTCGTCAACACAGCGAAGGTCGAGGTCGGCGACAATGTAATCGTTTTCGGGCTGGGCGGTATCGGCCTGAATGTATTGCAGGGCGCGCGGATGGCCGGCGCGAACATGATCGTGGGCGTCGACATAAACCCGGCGCGCGAGGAATGGGGCCGGAAGTTCGGGATGACTCACTTCGTCAACCCCCGGGATGTGGATGGCGACATTGTCCAGCATCTGGTCGCCCTGACCGACGGCGGGGCCGATTATACCTTTGATTGCACGGGTAACACGACCGTGATGCGCCAAGCGCTCGAGGCGTGTCATCGCGGCTGGGGGACGTCTATCATCATCGGTGTGGCGGAAGCGGGCAGGGAGATCAGCACGCGCCCGTTCCAGCTCGTGACGGGACGTAACTGGCGCGGCACGGCTTTTGGCGGGGCCAAGGGGCGAACCGACGTGCCGAAGATCGTCGACTGGTACATGAACGGCAAGATCGAGATTGATCCGATGATAACGCACACGCTGACGCTGGATGAGATCAACAAAGGTTTCGACCTGATGCATGCCGGTGAAAGTATCCGGAGCGTCGTCGTCTTTTAACTTCATAGGGAGAGAGAAATGTTCAGTCACATGATGGTCGGCAGCAATGATATTGCCCGCTCGAAGAAATTTTACGACGCAACCTTTGCGGCAATGGGCGGGCGCGAGGGCAGCACGGATCCCAAGGGGCGGCTGGTCTATATGCACAACGGGGGAATCTTCATCGTCACGCCGCCGATCAACGGGGAACCTGCGACGCACGGAAACGGATGCACCGTCGGGTTGCAGATGACGCCCGAGCAGGCCGACGCCTGGCACAAGGCCGGCGTCGAAAATGGCGGCACCGCGATCGAGGACGCACCCGGCATCCGCGAGGGCGGTATGGGCAAGCTGTATCTCGCCTATTTGCGCGACCCTGACGGCAACAAGCTGTGCGCCCTGCACCGGGTCGCTGCCTGACGCAGAAGCGGTGACCGAAGGCGCTCTTTCGCACCTGAAGGTGCTCGACCTGTCGCGCATCCTGGCGGGACCGTGGGCGGCGCAAACGCTCGGCGACCTGGGTGCCGACGTGATAAAAGTCGAGCGCCCGGGCGCGGGAGACGACACGCGGGGATGGGGACCGCCGTGGCTGAACGACGGTAACGGCAACCCGACCAGCGACGCGGCGTATTTCCTGAGCGCCAACCGCAACAAACGTTCGGTTACGGTCGATTTTACGCGGCCCGAGGGTCAGGAGATCGTGCGTGCACTGGCCGCCGGGAGCGACATACTGATCGAGAATTACAAACTCGGCGGACTGGCGAAATACGGCCTCGACTACGATAGTCTGACCGCCGTGAATCCAAGGCTGATCTATTGCTCGATCACCGGTTTCGGCCAGACCGGCCCCTATGCGGCGCGGCCGGGATATGACCTGCTGCTGCAGGCGATGGGCGGGCTGATGAGCATTACCGGCGACCCGTCCAGTCCGCCGCAGCGCGTGGGTGTCGCAGTCGTCGACCTGATGAGCGGGCTGTACAGCACGATCGGGATATTGGCAGCGCTGGCGGCACGCGAAAAAACGGGGAAGGGACAGCATATCGACATCGCACTGCTCGACGTCGAGGTGGCCTGCCTTGCCAACCAGGGCATGAATTACCTCATGACGGGCACGTCCCCGGTGCAGTCGGGAAATGCTCATCCCAACATCGTGCCGTACCAGGATTTTGCGACGCAGGACGGCGCGATGATCGTTGCGGTCGGCAATGACGGCCAGTTTGCGCGCTTTGCCGGGGTGCTGGGGCACGGCGATTGGGCGAGCGACCAGCGCTTTGCCACGAACGGCGCGAGAGTCGTTAACCGGGTCGCCCTGGTCGCCAGGATCGCGGCCGAGACCGTCAAGCGGACGACCAGCGAATGGGTCGCCGAACTGGAGGTGGCGAACGTGCCCTGCGGTCCGATAAACCGGATTGCCGACGTGTTTGCGGACGAACAGGTGCGGGCACGGGGCATGCAGATCGCGCTCGATCATCCGGTGGGCGGAGCCGTGCCGGGAATCGCAAGTCCGCTGCGATTGAGCGAAACGCCGGTGTCTCACCGGACTGCGCCACCGGTGCTGGGTGCCGACACGGCGCAGGTACTGAGCGAGCGCCTGGGGTTGACGCCGCAAGCGATTGATATGCTTGCGGAGCGGGGTATCGTTTGAAATGTCTCGACACTGCGGCGGGCAGGGTTGATGAGCCGGGCATGACCGACGAGCCGACATTTGCAGACTGGGATGTGCTGGCCGCAAAAGAAGTGAAAGGCCGCGACCTTTCGTGGCACACGCCCGAGGGGTTTGTGATCAAGCCGCTTTACACGGCGCAAGATGGTGCTGATCCAGGCCTGCCGGGCTTTGCCCCGTTCATGCGCGGCGTGCGTGCTTCGATGTATGCCGGGCGACCGTGGACGATCCGGCAATATGCCGGGTTCTCGACCGCCGAGGAGTCAAATGCGTTTTACCGACGGAATCTGGCCGCCGGGCAGAAGGGGCTGAGCGTCGCCTTCGATCTGGCTACGCATCGCGGCTATGATTCAGATCACCCGCGCGTCGTGGGGGATGTCGGCAAGGCTGGCGTCGCGATCGACAGTGTCGAGGACATGAAAATCCTGTTCGACGGAATCCCGCTAGACCAGATGAGCGTCAGCATGACGATGAACGGCGCGGTCATCCCGATCCTGGCGTTCTTCATTGTGGCGGGCGAGGAACAGGGGGTGTCTCAGGCGGCGCTCGACGGTACCATTCAGAACGACATTCTGAAGGAGTTTATGGTCCGCAACACCTACATTTACCCGCCCGAGCCGAGCATGCGGATTGTGAGCGACATCATCGCCTACACGTCCGCCAACATGCCGAAATTCAACAGCATTTCGATCAGCGGCTATCACATGCACGAAGCCGGGGCGACGGCGGTGCAGGAGCTGGCGTTCACGATCGCCGACGGTAAGGAGTACGTCGTCCGCGCAATCGACAGCGGCCTCGACATCGATGCGTTCGCCGGGCGGCTGAGCTTTTTCTTCGGCCTCGGCATGAACTTTTTCATGGAAGTGGCCAAGCTACGCGCAGCGCGGACACTTTGGCACCGGGTAATGGACGGGCTGGGTGCGAAGGACGAGCGCAGCAAGATGTTGCGCACGCACTGCCAGACCAGTGGTGTGTCGTTGCAGGAGAGCGATCCCTACAACAACGTCATCCGCACCACCGTCGAGGCGATGGCGGCCGTGCTCGGCGGCACGCAGTCGCTG
>JANMKS010000407.1:0-2089 GCA_031372155.1 Sphingomonas sp. | reverse complement strand
CCGCATGAACCGGTGCCGTCCGGCTGGAACCCGATGGGCTGGTTGATCCGCCTGACGATGCGCGCCGCACGCGAGCGCTACAAGCACGCACGCCTGCCCGAAAAACTCCGCAGGCTGCTGCGTGAGGAATTCACGCTGATCCGGCAGCAGAATTATGCCTATTATTTTCTGACCGTGCACGACCTGGTCGCTTTTGCCCGCAATCAGGATCCTCCGATATTGTGCCAGGGGCGCGGCTCGGCGGCCAATTCGGTCGTGTGCTTCCTGCTTGGCATCACTTCGGTAGATCCGGTCGAACACAACCTCCTGTTCTCACGCTTCGTCTCGGCCGATCGCAACGAGCCGCCCGATATCGACGTCGATTTCGAACACGAGCGCCGCGAGGAGGTCATGCAATATGTGTACGCGCGCTATGGCCGTCACCGCGCAGGGATCGTTGCCACCATCGCGCATTATCGTCCGCGCGGCGCGGTGCGCGAAGTCGGCAAGGTGCTGGGGCTGAGCGACGATATCACCAACCGCCTGACCTCTACGGTCTGGGGCAGCTATGCGACCACGATGGACGAGAACCGGTTTCATGAAACCGGATTTGATCTGAACAATCCCGACATCGCGCGGCTCAACATGCTGGTCACACGGCTACTCGGCTTTCCCCGGCATCTTGGCCAGCATGTCGGCGGGTTCGTCCTGACCGAACATCGCCTCGACGAGACGGTGCCCGTCCACAATGCGGCAATGGTCGATCGCACCTTCATCGAATGGGACAAGGACGATATCGACGCGCTCGGCCTGATGAAGGTCGACGTGCTCGCGCTTGGGATGCTGACCTGCATCCGCAAGAGCTTCGACCTGATGCGGCGGCATGGGCTGGGCGAACATACCCTCGACGTCGACCTGATTTCCGACGACCCGGCGGTCTATGACATGCTGTGCAAGGGCGACAGCATCGGCGTGTTTCAAGTCGAAAGCCGTGCACAGATCAACATGCTGCCGCGCCTGAAACCCCGCAAGCTCTATGATCTGACGGTGCAGGTCGCGATCGTCCGGCCGGGGCCGATCCAGGGCGACATGGTGCATCCCTACCTCCGTCGTCGCGCGGGGATTGAGGAAGCCGAATTCCCGTCGCCGGCGCCCCCGCACGACCCCGACGAGCTTCGCACATTGCTCGGCGAAACCTATGGCGTCCCGCTGTTCCAGGAACAGGCGATGAAGCTCGCCATCGTCGCGGCGGGTTTTACACCGAGCGAAGCCAACCAGCTGCGCCGCGCCATGGCCACTTTCAAGCATGTCGGCGGCATGCACGATTTCTACGAAAAGCTGGTCGGCGGCATGGTCGCGCGCGGTTACGAACGGACGTTCGCCGAACGCTGCTACAAACAGATCGAGGGGTTCGGCAGTTACGGTTTTCCCGAAAGCCATGCACTGTCGTTCGCGCGGCTCGTCTATGTCTCGTCGTGGATCAAGCATTACCAGCCCGCCGTGTTCTGCACGGCGCTGCTCAATTCGCAGCCGATGGGGTTCTACGCGCCCGCCCAGCTCGTCAGGGACGCGCGCGAGCACGGCGTCGACGTTCGCCCGATCGACGTGAACTTCAGTGCATGGGATAATGACCTCGAAGGTGCCGCCGTGCGCCTTGGCCTTCGCCAGATCGACGAGTTCCGCGAGCTTTGGGCCGATCGCATTGCATTGATGCGCCCCTATGCCAGTCTTGAAGACCTTGCCCGCAAGGCCGAACTTCCTGCCCGCGCGCTCCGGCTACTCGCCGACGCCGATGCGTTCGGATCGCTCGCGCTCGATCGGCGCGAAGCCCTGTGGGAAGCGCGGCGCACGCACGGGGACACACTGCCGCTGTTCGCCGCAGCAGAGGCGCGCGAGCTTGGCGAGGAACCCGCCCTGCGCCTGCCGGTCATGGCCGCGAGTGAACAGGTCGCGGCCGATTACCAGACGTTGCGGCTTTCGTTGAAGGGGCATCCGATGGCGTTCCTGCGGGAGGGTTTCGCTTCCGAAGGCGTGCTGTCATGCGCTGAAACATCAGCTGCAAAGAACGGCAAGCGCGTCAAGACTGCGGGCGTGGTTCTCGTCCGTCAGC
>JANMKS010000381.1:0-2087 GCA_031372155.1 Sphingomonas sp. | reverse complement strand
CCGCATGCCAGAGCTTCTATCATGACAAGCCCGAAGGTGTCGGTACGGCTGGGAAACACGAAGACGTCGGCACCTGCAAAAGCGCCCGCAAGCGCGCGACCGGAGAGTGCCCCAAGAAAATGCGCATCGGGAAAGCGTGCCTCGAGCGCCGGCCTTGCCGGACCATCGCCGACCACCACGCGGGTGCCGGGATGATTGGTCCGCAGAAATGCCTCGATGTTCTTTTCGATTGCGACGCGACCGACGTAAAGCTGAACCGGACGAGGCAGCGCCGCAAAGCAGGCGGGCGGCTGGGCTTCGGGCGAGAAAATATCCAGGTCCACGCCGCGGCCCCAGGGGACGGTATGGTCGATGTCGTGATCGGCAAGCTCTCGCCGAACCGAGGCGGTGGACACGAGCACGCCTGCAGACGAGGCGTGAAACCAGCGGATATAACGCCAGAACCATTCGGCGGGGAGGCGCGTTCGTGCCGCCACGTAATCGGGAAATTGCGTGTGGTAGGCGGTCGTGAACGGCATTCCGGCGCGCAGGCACCAGCGGCGCGCGGCGAGGCACAGCGGCCCCTCTGTCGAGAGGTGGACCGCGTCGGGCGCGAATTCCGAAATGCGGAGCCCGACGTCGCTCGCCCGCACCAGGGCAAGCCGGATTTCGGGATAGGTCGGGCACGGCACCGAGCGATAGCGGTCGGGGGCAATCACTTCGACCGCGTGCCCCTGCTGCTCCAGCACGGCGCGCGTCGCCAGCAGCGTTCGCACGACGCCGTTGACTTGCGGCAGCCAGGCATCGGTCACGATGAGAATACGCACCGGCTATGCCGCGAGTTTGAGCGCGGGTGCATTCGCCTTTCGAGCGGCGACTTCCTCGGCCCAGTGCAATATCTCCATCCGGCCGTCGAAATGTTCGACCAGCGCGGTGCATCCCTCCACCCAGTCGCCATCGTTGTAATAGGCGATCCCGGCAATTTCGCGCGCCTCGGCATTGTGGATATGGCCGCAGACCACGCCGTCGACGCCGCGCGCCCCGGCCTGTTGCGCGACGACTTCCTCGAAGCGGCTGATGAATGCCACTGCGTTCTTGACCTTGTGCTTGGCGTGCTTGGAAAGCGACCAATAGGGTTTGCCGAGCCACGAGCGAACGCGGTTCACCACATGGTTGCAGCGCATCAGGAAGGTGTAGGCAGTGTCGCCGACGAACGCGAGCCAGCGGTGCGCGAGCATGATCGCGTCGAATTCGTCGCCATGCAAAACCAGCAGCGTGCGCCCGTCGGCAGTGGCGTGGAATGCGCGCCGCCGTATCTCCACCCCGCCGAAGCTCATGCCGGTGAACTGGCGGAACATCTCGTCGTGATTGCCCGGGATATAGACGACGCGCGTGCCGCGCCGCGCCCGCTTCATCACGCGCCAGACAACGTCGTTGTGACTGGCGGGCCAGTAGAACTTTCGCTTCATCCGCCAGCCGTCGATGATGTCGCCGACCAGGTACATCGTCTCGCTGTCGGTGGAATCGAGGAAGTCGATCAGCATCCTGGCGTTGCAGCCGCGCGTGCCGAGGTGCACGTCGCTGATCCAGATCGTGCGGAAGCGGCGGCGCGGCGCGGCAGGTTCGTGCGGTTCGGGAATCGAGGGTTCGGAACCCGCATCGTCGAAGTCTGCCGCGAAGGGCAAGCGCGTGATCGCGTCCATAAATGCTCCCGATAAGGACGTATCTTGCCTGGAGCCTATGGCGGTTCGTTGTGACAGGGACTCTTCGCTTTTGTGAGGGTAATGTGACAGCGGGCCCGATGGTTTCAGGAAATTGCTGTGATATTCGAAGAGCCGATCAAGAGCATCATCCGGCGGACGCGGCGTTCGGGCCCGTCCAGAATGGCGGCGCATCTGGCCGAACGCTATCTGAACGCTTGGCACAACACCGGCTTTTATGACTTCGACCGCAACGGCGAGAGCTTTGTCCTGCGGCAACTGGCGGCGTTGCACGGGGCCGAGCCGCTGACGATCTGGGATGTCGGCGCGCACCACGGCGACTATGCGGTGGCGGCGCACGCGATCCTGCCGAATGCCAAAGTCACCAGCTTTGAGATCGTGCCCGCG
>JANMKS010000378.1:0-5047 GCA_031372155.1 Sphingomonas sp. | reverse complement strand
CCGTGCTCGCCCGATTGCAGCAATTCGCGGAAGGCGGGATTGTTGCCCAGCGCATCGCATCCGGACACCAACCCTCCCGCGCCCGCGACCAGTCCGCTCAACATCGTGCGCCGCGTCAATATGCCGCTCATGATGCCTCCTCCAGCGCAGCCCGTGCGCGGTCGTGGGGAATCCGGAACCTGCCGGTGATCATCGAGCGGACCTCGTTATAGGGGCCGGCAAGTACGACGAGCATCAGATGCACCACGATGAACGCTGCGATTCCCGCTGCACTCAGGAAATGCAGCGAGCGCGCCGTCGCGCGTCCGCCGAACAGGTCGATCGCCCATCCCGTCAACGGCGACATGCCCGGCGAAAGGCACAGGCCGGTCAGGATGAGAAGCGGGAACAGGACGAACAGCACGAGGATGTAGGTAATCTTTTGCAAGGTATTGTACTTGAGCGCCGCCGCGCCGGTCGGGAACCGCAACTGGGCGTGATGCTTGATTTCGTCCCACAAATGCCGGGGCGCGAGTTCGCCGCGCGCCAGCGTCAGGTCGCGCTGGACATGACGATTGACCAGGCTGACGGCAAGGTACGCCAGAAATCCAAACGCGAAGACCCAGGCGAAAAACAGGTGCCAGTGGCGCGCGAGCGCAAGGTTATAGGTCGATGGGATCGTGGCCCAGCCGGGAAAGCGTCCGCCCTCGATGAACCAGCCGATGCTGAGCCAGGGCTTATCCAGATTGGCCCCATATTGACCCCAGTACAGGTGCGGATGCGCGTTGGAGATCATCAGGCCCGACATCAGCATGACGATGATCGCGACGGCATTGACCCAGTGCCAGAGCCGCGTCGAGATGCGGTGCCGCTTGACGAGCTCGCCGCCCCGTACCGCCACTTCGTCCATCGGTTGACTCCCTGCTCGCTCCTCCTTCGTACGAACAGGCGGCGTGGTTACACCTCAGCCATAGGCACGCACGAAAAACACCACAGTAGTAACTGCCGTCACGGCCAGCGTCCATGCGCGTATCACGGCCGGCGACAGCGTATTGCCGAGGCGCGCGCCGAGCCAGCCGCCCGCGACCGCGCCGATCAGCATGGGCAGGCATATCGCCCAGCGAACCATGCCGACCGCTATGAACACCAGTGCGGCAGCCGCATTCGCAATGGCGAGCATCAGCGTTCGCGGGGCCATCAGCCGGTGCGGCGGCAATCCGGCGAGTAACCCATAGGTCGCCGTCGTCATGATGCCGACCCCGCCCCCGAAATAGCCGCCATAAATGCCGAGCAGCGCCTGCGCGATCATCAGCGTCGGCGCGCCGATCGTCAGACGCGCACGCAGCCAGTCTGCGGCACGCTTGCCGAACGCAATCGCGGCAAAGGCAATCAGCAACAGCCACGGAATGATGACATCGAAAAGGTCGGTCGGCGTGGCAACGAGAAGCGCGCTGCCGATCAGTCCGCCAGCAAAGGTGATCGCCCCCAATGTCCGGACGCGCACACCGCCGAGCGGCTCCAGTCCCGAACGAAATCCCCATGCACTGGCGAGTGCGCCCGGTTGAAGCGCGACGTTGCTCGTAGCGTTGGCAATCGGTGAAGGCAGCCCGAGCGCGATAAGTGCGGGCATCGTCGCAAACGTCCCGCCGCCCGCAAGGCCGTTCATCGCGCCGCCGACAAGGCCTGCGGCGGCGGCGAGCGCGATTTCGCCGATCAACGCCGCGCTTCAGCCGCGAACGCCCAGCGCATGGCCCCCGCAAGTCCGAACGTCAGCGCATCGACCGCGGGGCGGGCAAGTCGTGAACTGCGAAGCCCGTGCATCGTTCTCGCCCAGCGCGGCAGCAGATCGACGGCGGCCTGCATCACCAGCGATTGCACCGGAAGAGCCCGCAGGTTCGCCTGCTTCGAGCCAAGCACGATGCGGGCTATTTCGCGCGACCGGACATCGGCGACGAGCTCCGGCCGGAACGCCAGGATCAGGGCTTCGGCATCACGTCTGGTTTCAGGCACGGGGTCCGCGCCAAGTGCACGCGCGACCGGCGCGACTTCGGCGAAATAGCGGTCCTGATCGGCGCGCGACATGCCCGGCTCTCCGAAGCGCAGCCAGGCATCGAGAAACGAAAGCGAGCCCGCGACGTGGACCCAGGCAAGCAGGCGCGGGTCATCGGCGCGATACGGTGTTCCGTCGGGCAGGACGCCGCCGACCTTTGCGTGAATGCGCCGCACCCGGTCGATCGCGGCCTCGGTCTCGACCCCGCTCGCAAAAGTTGTCTGTGCGATGAAGCGCGCGGTGCGCCGCAACCGGCCGACCATGTCCTTGCGGAAATTGCTGTGATCCCAGACTCCCGCGACGGCACCCGGGTGCAGCATCTGCAAAAGCAGCGCGGTCACGCCGCCGACCATCATTGTCGTCACGTCGCCGTGCACGCGCCACGCAACCGAGTTCGAAGGCAGCCATGCGTCGTCGGAGCGTCGGACCGGCTGGTCTCCGCGACCGCGATCGTTGAACAGCGCGCGCACTTCATCGACGAGGGCGCGTTGCAGGGGACGCGCCAGCACCGCTGGTCCGATCATGCCGGTATCGCCGCCTGCTTTTCTTCTGCCAGACGGTTGAGTTCGGCGCGGCTCTTCCGCTCGCTCGACGTCTTGAGCTGCCCGCAGGCCGCATCGATGTCGCGACCGCGCGGGGTGCGGACCGGCGCGCTGATCCCGGCGTCGAATACGATATTCGAAAAGCTGCGAATGCGGTCGGGCGTCGAGCATTCATAAGCCGCGCCGGGCCACGGGTTGAACGGGATGAGGTTGACCTTCGCGGGCAGCTTGTACTGCTTGATCAGCCGTACCAGCTCGCGCGCGTCGGCGTCGCTGTCGTTCTTGTCGCGCAGCATCACATATTCGAAGGTGATGCGGCGAGCATTATTGGCACCGGGATAATCGGCGCACGCCTGAAGAAGTTCCTCGATGCCGTATTTGCGGTTGATCGGCACGATCTCGTCACGGACGTCCTTGCTGACCGCATGAAGCGAGACAGCGAGATTGACGCCGATCTCCGCCCCGGCGCGCGCCATCATCGGGACAACACCCGATGTCGACAGCGTGATCCGCCGCTTCGACAGCGCGAGACCGTCACCGTCCATGACCAGCTTCAGCGCGTCGCGGACATTGTCGAAGTTATAGAGCGGCTCGCCCATCCCCATCATAACAATATTGGTGAGCAAGCGGCCCTCGTCACCCGACGGCCATTCGCCAAGCGAATCACGCGCGAGCATGACCTGTCCGACAATTTCTCCCGCAGTCAGATTGCGGACCAGCCGCATCGTTCCTGTATGGCAAAACCGACAATTGAGCGTGCACCCGACCTGCGACGACACGCACAGCGTTCCCCGATCGGCGTCGGGGATGAAGACCATCTCGTAATCCTGCGCATCTGGCGAGCGCAGCAGCCATTTGCGCGTGCCGTCGGTCGAGACTTGCGCCTCGACCACCTCGGGCCGGGCGATCACGAAACGCTCGCCCAGCCACGGCTGCATGGTCTTCGCAATGTCGGTCATTACCGTAAAATCAGTGACGCCGCGATTGTACATCCAGTGGAACAGCTGCTTGGCGCGCAGCTTTGCCTGTTTGGGGTCCAACCCGGCGTCGGTCAGGTGCGCGGCGATTGCCGTCCTTGGAAGGCCGACAAGATCGACGCGCCCGTCCGCCCGTGCGACGATCACACGCGGAACCGGAACCGGATCGATATGCCCGGGAATCTGCATAAGCGCGTTCATGTCAGCGCATTTAGGAAGAATGCAGTGAAAGTGCCAGCGTCACCGACGCGCACAGCCGAGCGCGGCCGCGTCCATCGCGGTCGCGGCACCACGAAGCGCATAAGTGTCGGACATTGCCGACCCGCTCGCGGCGCGTGTGCGTATCGTCATCGACGAAGCCGAGCGCATGGCTGCGGCTATGGCGGCGTCGGCGCGCGGATCGGCGCTCCAGGCATCGGCGCCCGCGCCGACCAGCGCAAAGCGCCGGTTGCCGATGGCAAGCGTGACGGCGGCAGCGCCGGACTTTTCCTGCGAGAAGCGGACTTGCAACTGGCCGCGGACCCGCGCCTCGGGCCAGTTTGCGACGCTTGCAAAGGGACGCCACGGCCCTTTTCTTGGACGAACGGGTTCGGCGATCGCAAAGCAGCGGAGCGGGCGTTCATCGCGAAACGCGCCCCAGCCTTCGAACGTGCCGAGCGAAGTACGCGCAGCGGCGGGGCCAGTCATCGCGATGGCCAGCGCAAGGACCGCAGCCACCCTCATGCGTGCTGCCCGCCACTGCCGGCGACGACCGCCGTCTCCTGACCGTCCTCGATGAGGATGACCGCGCCTTGCGGAAGGCCGGGCGCGATCGGCGCGCCCCAGACCGCATCATCGGCGCAACCGGTCAGCACGCCGCGCAACACCCGGCTCGATATGCCGTGCATGATAACCAGCCGGTGGTTCACGTCGCTCGCTGCTTCGCGTGCCCATTCGGTGACGCGGGCGGCGATTGCAGGATAAGCTTCGCCGTCCGGAGCGGGAATCAGGAGCGCCTTGTCACGGTCCACGACCGGCCCGAACTCTGCCTCCACATCGGCGTAGTAGCGCCCGCCCCAGCTACCCATGCCGATTTCGGCTAGCCGCTCGTCGGTCCGGGCGGCGTGCCAATCCAGTTCCAGATGCTCGGCAATGACCGCCAGCGTTTGCAGCGCACGTCCGGTGGGGGACGCCCATAGGGTGAGCGCCGGTCTTGCCCCCATCTGCGCCTTCAGCGCGGCACCCATCCGGTCCGCCTGGGAAAAGCCCGCACGGCTGAGCGGCGTGTGCAGGTGATCCCCCTGAAGACGACGTGCCGCATTAAAAACGGTCTCGCCGTGGCGCGCGATGAAGGTCTTTCCGGGCAAGTTCATGTCAAGGGCAATCCTCGACTTGTTGCCATTTTGCAACGCTTTCGCTTGTTTATGTGAGGTTCATGCAACCAAGCACCACGCTCCCTACTTGTGCATCCCGTCCCCACCATGGGGATCAGTAGGAGTTGCTTATGCGTACGATTTTTC
>JANMKS010000350.1:0-1671 GCA_031372155.1 Sphingomonas sp. | reverse complement strand
CCGGATGGATCCCGACGTTCCGCTGATCGTGCCTGAGGTAAATCCCGAAGCCATCGCAGGCTATACCAAACGCAATATCATCGCGAACCCGAACTGCTCGACCGCACAGATGGTCGTCGCGCTGAAGCCGCTCCACGATTATGCGACCATCAAGCGCGTCGTGGTCGCGACCTATCAATCGGTATCGGGCGCGGGCAAGGAAGGCATGGACGAACTGATCGAACAGTCACGCAACATCAAAGACGGCGACAGCGCGCAAGCCAGGAAGTATACAAAGCAGATCGCCTTCAACGTCATTCCGCATATCGACGATTTCCTCGACGACGGATCGACCAAGGAAGAGTGGAAGATGGTCGTCGAGACCAAGAAAATCCTAGATCCCAAGATCAAGATCACCGCGACCTGCGTGCGCGTGCCGGTTTTCGTCGGCCATTCGGAAGCGATAAACATCGAATTCGAGCGCGAGATTTCGGCGAAGAAAGCACAAAGCATCCTGCGCGAGGCACCGGGCGTGATGCTCGTCGACAAGCGCGAAGACGGCGGATACGTCACGCCGGTCGAATGCGTCGGTGAGTATGCCACCTTCATCAGCCGGGTACGCGAAGACCCGACCGTCGACAGCGGGCTTTCGCTGTGGTGCGTGAGCGACAATTTACGCAAGGGCGCGGCGCTGAACGCGGTGCAGATCGCGGAGTTGCTGGGGCGACGGCATCTGAAGAAGGCGGCGTAGTTGGAGGCGATACCGCGCGCGCAGTCGTTGCTGCTCGCGTTGGTCGCCATCTGCATCCCGATCAGTGGCTGGGGTGCCGTCTATCCGCCCAATACCTGGTTGCAGGTCGGCCCGGTCGGTTTGATGCTGGTTGCGGCAGTACCCGCGCTACGACGTTGGCCGCTCTCGACAAGAAGTGTTTCGCTCTTGGTCGGCTTCCTTTTGCTGCACCTCTTGGCCGCCCGCTGGACGTACAGTGACGTGCCCTATGCGTCCTGGGGCCGTATGATTTTCGGCTTTGACGTCAATGTAGCGTTCGGCTTCGAGCGAAACATGTTTGACCGGTTGGTGCATTTTGGGTTCGGCGGGCTGTTCGCTTTGCCTGCCGTTGAGGTTTTTGCCCGGTACGGAAGGCAAGGCCGGTACATGGCTGTCTATAGCGCGATGATGTTCGTGCTGGGCGCAAGCGCACTTTATGAAATCTTTGAATGGACTTTGGCGGTGCTGATGAGTCCTGAAGCCGCACACGCGTATAACGGTCAACAAGGCGATATTTTTGATGCCCCCAAGGACATGGTGATGGCGGCTTGGGGTGCTTTGGTTGCGCTGGTTGCGCTTGTCTTGGTGCAGCGCCGACCCGGCTAAGGGCAGCTTGAAGGAACGATAGCAAAATGCTATCATGCCGACATGGGCCAGGTTCTCATCCGCAATCTCGACGATGAATTGCTCGCCGACTATCGTGCGGCTGCCGGCCGTAATAAGCGTTCGCTGGAAGCCGAGCTCCGCGAAGCGTTGAAGTCGGTCCGTCCGATGACGGTCGGTCGAAGGGACGATCTGCTTGCGCGCCTGCGTGAGATACGTGCCCTGACGCCGCAGGGGGTTCGGCAGACCCCGTCCGAACAGCTGGTTCGTGAGGATCGCGACGGTTTTCGCGGGTGAAGCGCGTAATCGTCGACACCAGC
>JANMKS010000344.1:0-1501 GCA_031372155.1 Sphingomonas sp. | reverse complement strand
AGCCACGGTTGCGTACGATTGCAAAAGCCGGTGCCGCTCGCCCAGCGCATGCTCGAGGGGAGCCCGAACTGGACCCCCGACGCACTGCAGACGGCAATCGACAGCGGCAAGACGCAGCGCGTTGCCTTGCCTGAAAGAATATCGGTGTATCTTTTGTACTGGACCGCTTTTGCGAGCACGAACGGCACAATGAATTTCCGCGATGACCCCTATGGGTGGGACAAGCTGCTCGCGTCCAAGATCGACGCAGCCGCCCGCCGCGCGTCGGCGATCAACACGGCTTCAGCAGGATAACCGGAAAATGAGACAGCTCAATCGTACAGCCCTGATTCTCTCGCTTGCGGCGGTGCTCGCAACCGGCGCGTGCAAGCGTGAGCGTCCGCCCGAGGAAATGGACCTCAATGCGACCGAGGCCGTCATCGTCAACGAAACGCCGATGAACGCGGTCGAGGCACTGCCTCCGCCAGCCAACGTGGCGGAAACAGAAAAGGCCGCACCCCCGCCTGAAGTGAGCGACGAGGTGCAGATGCGCGACGATGCCGATGCAACGGGATTGACTGCCCGCCTGCCCGAAGATGCGCCATCCAGTGGCGACAACGAGACGCAACCTGCTGAATAGTTATGAATTATGTCCTATATCAGTGACATGAACCGACGTGACTTCACGACAACCGCCCTTCTCGGGTTGGGAATTGCGGCTTTGCCTCGTGCGGTTGCGCGCGCCACTGCGCTTGATGGCAGTGCCTTGCTGCCGCCACCGCCGAACCCGCTGCCCTCTCCCATGCCCAGCGCCAAGCCGTATCAGGCTCTGCTGGACCGCGCACGCGGCGCACTCGACCGATATCATGATGCGTTTCAACTGCGCGACCGCGTCGCGCTCGCCGACTTCAGTGTCGCTTCGCGCGCGCTCCGCTTCCATATCGTCGATCTTATCGGCGGCCAGACCAGCTCCTACCTCGTCGCGCATGGCAGGGGGTCCGATCCCGAGCATACCGGTTACCTTCAGCGTTTCTCCAACGACATCGGTTCGCTGGCGACGTCGGAAGGCGTGTATCGGACCGGCGAGATATACGAGGGCATCCACGGCCAGTCGATGCGGCTTGTGGGGCTGGAGCCTGCGAACAACAATGCGGAACCGCGCGCGATCGTCATTCACGGTGCAGACTATGTGAGCGAAAACCAGATTGCGACGTGGGGTAAGTGCGGTCGCAGCGAAGGCTGCTTCGCGGTAGCCCAGCACATGCTGCCACAAGTGCTCGGCCTCATCGGCCCCGGACGAATGATTTACGCGGACAAGTTGGTTTAGCGGAGCTTACTGACTTTCAGCCCGTCGGCCTTCGCCCGCGCCTGTACCGACTCCTCGCTCCGCGTCATTGCCTTCGCGATCGCCTTCAGCGACATGCCCTTCGCCGCCAGCCGGTGCAACTTTTGAATCTCGTCGGATGTCCACGGCTGGCGGTGACGTTCGAAGTGCTCGCCCACTCGGCTTCTCCTATCGCTG
>JANMKS010000326.1:0-11159 GCA_031372155.1 Sphingomonas sp. | reverse complement strand
CGAGCAAGCGGTAATGCAGCCAGTATTGGTTGACTGCCGTCAGTTCGTTTTTCAGCGCGACGTTCAGATGTTCGATGACTTTCGGATCGCCCCGCACACGCAATTCCTTCAAGCTGCTGCGCGTTCGTCCTGAATGATTTCGCGGGCGAAGGGAAGGCACTGGCCGCAGCGCACTTCGCAGCCGAGGCGTTTGTAAGCGCATTTCGGGTGAGTCGATCCGGCACGCGCAGCATCGCGAAGCTGCGTTTCTCGAACGGCATTGCAGATGCATACGACCATCGGAACCCTCCGATGACCCGACTAGCAAGTTTGATAATCGTTCGCAATATCAAATCAGCGAAGCATTGCTTGAAAGCGCCAACGTGCGAGCGAACGCCAGGCCCATTCGAGCGGACCATAGCGAAACCGCGCGAGCCACGGTTTCGACCACAGCAGCATGGCGAGCCAGAATCCGGCCACCACCGGGTACAACGTCCACCGTTCAAGGTAACCGAACCATCCCAGGCCGTAGCCGTTGAATATCAGTGTCGCGACGATGCTTGTGCCGAGGTAATTGGAAAACGCCATCCGACCGGTTGCCGCGAGCCTTTCGGCGAGCCAGCTCGAGTGGCCCGACTGCACGAACAGAATCACGACGCTGGCCCAGGCGAGCGAGAGGAAAGGGCGCAACACTGACAGCTGGATTGCTTCTGTCGCGAGCAGCGTAACCGGGGAAAAGTGTGTCGACTCTATCCAGCGAACGAGAAGCACGTAAAAGGGCAGGGTGGCCAGTCCCGCGACGACTACCTGAGCGTAACGTTGCCGCGACCATTGCCCTGAAAAGAACCCAAGCCTGTAAAGCGCCATCCCGATCACAATGAGCGCGAGGGTATCTGGTATCGAAATGATGGCAATCTGCGTCTGCATGACCCAGGCAAATGAGGCTCTCGCTCTGTAGGCATCCATCCAGTTGCCGCGATAGGCCTTCAGATCCTCAACGGCTGTTTCAGGCGGCGGGGCCATCTCGGTCCGCGCCTGCTGCCAGGCGTGCATTGCCGGGGGTGAGGCACCCGGTGCCTGTGCGGCCGCTTCAAGCCGACCGACCGCGCCGTAAAAGCTCAGTCCGGCGGCGAGCTTCACGACGAGGAGCCCAACGCCGATTGCGAGCAGGACACGCGGACGCAGCCGCCAGAACGCGAACATGGCGGCACCGCAGACGGAATACAGCACGAGGATGTCGCCTGCCCAAATCAGGTAGGCGTGGATCATCCCGATGACGAACAGCGAGGCCATACGGGCGTAATGCACACGCGCCGGGCTTTCCCCGCTTGCCACCGCGCGCTCGGCGATCAGAACGGTCGATGCACCAAACATCATCGTGAACAGGCCGCGCATCTTTCCGTCGGCCAATATGTAGACTGTGGCCCAGGTCCACCAGTTGGCACCGTCGGCGCCGCCGTAATAATGCGGGTCGATATAAGCGTAACCGGGCATCGCGAAATCGACGATGTTGAGAAGGAGTATGCCCATCACGGCAAATCCGCGCACGGCGTCGAGTGTGGCAATGCGCGTGCCCGCGGCCACTTACCCGCCCATCAGCGCGGGAAAGAATCCCTCATGCGCAGTTCGCAGGTCGGCGAGACGAATAGTTTGCGGGCCGCCGCGATCAATCATGTCGAACGTCAGCGCGTCGCCCCCGGTCATTCCGACAGCGGCGGTGAACAGATTGGCGGCAGTGGCCCGCTCGCGCACGGTGGCAGAGTCGCGCGTGGTAACGACGTATCGTCCCTGGTCCTCACCGAAGAGTATCGCAGCCGGATTTGCTATCTGCGGCACGACCGGCATCGTCATGCCGATATTTCCTGCGAGCGCCATTTCTGCGATGGTAACGGCCGCGCCTCCATCCGAGCAGTCGTGAACAGCCGTCACAATGCCTTCGTCGATTAGCTGGCGGATCAGCGCGCCTGCGCGGCGCTCGACCGCGAGATCGACCGGTGGCGGAGGGCCGGCCTCGTCGCCGGCGATCTCTCGCAACCACAACGATTGACCTAGATGGCCGACCGTGTGCCCGATCAGGATGACCGCTTCGGCCTCTGCCTTGAAGGCGATCGTGGCTGCCTTTCGCCAATCCTTCAGGGTCCCGACGGCACCGATCGCCGGCGTCGGCAGAATAGCCGAGCCGCCGCCGATCGCCTTCGATTCGTTATAGAGGCTCACGTTCCCGCTCACGATCGGGAAGTCGAGCGCACGACACGCGTCCGCCATGCCCTCCAGACATCCGGTGAATTGGGCCATGATCTCGGGTCGCTGAGGGTTCGCGAAGTTAAGGCAGTTGGTGACCGCAAGTGGCGTTGCGCCGACTGCGCTCAGATTGCGGTAAGCCTCCGCAATGGCTTGCTTCCCGCCCTCATAGGGATCGGCATAGCAATAGCGCGGTGTGCAATCGGTCGTGATCGCCAGCGCCTTGTCCGTTCCATGAACGCGCACGACCGCCGCATCGCCGCCGGGGGGCTGAACTGTGTCGCCGCCCACCATCTGGTCATATTGTTCCCAGATCCAGCGTCGGCTGGCAATGTCGGGTGATGCCATGAGCTTCAGGAGGTCACGCGCAATGTCGGTGCTTTGGGGAACGTCGCTGAGCGGCTTCACCTGTGCCCAAGCCGCATAGTCTTCGCCGTTGAGCGAAGGCCGGTCATAGAGCGGCGCTTCGTCCGCCAGCGGCGCGAGAGGAATGTCCGCGACCACCTCTCCATGATGCTCGAGAACCATCCGACCCGTATCGGTCACTTGGCCGATTACAGCGAAGTCGAGCTCCCATTTGCGAAAGATGCTTTCCGCAAAGTCCTCGCGACCCGGTTTCAGGACCATGAGCATACGCTCCTGGCTCTCCGACAACATCATTTCATAGGCGGTCATCCCCACCTCGCGTTGCGGCACGGCGTTCATGTCGAGCCTGATTCCGACGCCACCTTTCGACGCCATCTCGACGCTCGATGACGTAAGCCCCGCCGCGCCCATGTCCTGAATGGCGACGATCGCATCGGAAGCCATCAATTCGAGGCACGCCTCGATGAGCAGTTTCTCGGTGAAGGGATCGCCCACTTGCACCGTCGGACGTTTGGCATCGGCATCCTCGCCGAAGTCGGCACTCGCCATTGTTGCACCGTGAATGCCGTCGCGCCCTGTCTTTGAACCGACATAGACGATGCTGTTACCCACGCCGGACGCAGCCGAATAGAAGATCTTGTCCTGATCGGCGATCCCGACCGTCATGGCATTGACGAGTATGTTGCCGTCGTAGGCCGGGTGGAAATTGACCTCGCCCCCAACGGTGGGGACGCCGACGCAATTGCCATAGCCGCCAATGCCGCGCACGACGCCTGCAATCAGGTGCTTCATCTTCGGGTGATCCGGCGACCCGAAACGCAGCGCATTCATGTTGGCGATCGGTCGCGCGCCCATCGTGAAGACGTCACGCAATATGCCGCCAACCCCTGTTGCTGCACCCTGATACGGTTCGATGTAGGACGGGTGGTTGTGGCTCTCCATCTTGAAAATTGCCGCCTGCCCGTCGCCGATATCGATGACACCGGCATTTTCGCCAGGCCCGCAGATCACCCAAGGTGCCTCAGTCGGCAGCTTCTTCAAGTGAATGCGCGACGATTTGTAGCTGCAATGCTCTGACCACATGACCGAGAAGATCCCGAGCTCGGTCAGGTTGGGTTCGCGCCCCAGTGCGTGCAGCACGCGCTCATATTCTTCGGGGGACAGGCCGTGTTCGGCAACTATTTCCGGCGTGATCGTGGTCATGCGGAGCCTCTAGCGACGAGGCCCCGCACTGCCTAGCGCTTTAGCCCTTGCAGGACTGGCTGCCCTTGCCCGGACGCTCGACCGCTACGGTAGAACCAGTCCCGGTCAGCGAATATCCTTCGGCTACCAGCGGCTTGCCCGCCTCGTCCGCCTTCAACATGACGGGCGCGCCGTCCTTCGTACTACGAAGGTTCGCCATTTTGTCGCCCTGGAAAAAATCGATGTAGACGATGCTGTTGTCCTTGCAGCGATACGCCTTTGACTCGCGGACCGATGGCGGAAGCACGACCTTGGGTGCTGCGTCCAACTGCGCCTTCATGTCGTCGCGCCGTTCCGCGACGATCGTCTCCTGCTTGCAGGCACCCAGAGCGGAAAGTGCCACAGCAGCGGCGAGGGGAATGAGTTTGTTCATAGAAGCACAGCTTTCGCGGGTGCAGCAATCGTCGTCAAGGGCGATATTATGACAGGGCTGTCTTATTCGTGGAACTCCGCAATCTCCGGAATGCGGCCAAAGGCGATGGACGTGCCGACGCGATCAATACGCCCGCCCGTCGTGGGACCAAGGGTCACCGCGTTGCGCCCGAACCGTGTGTTGATGCGATCGAGCGCGCGGCTCAACGCTTCTGTCCTGAGTGCGCGGGCAAGTTCGTGATCGGGTTCCAACCGCTCGAACAGCGAGGCCTGTTCGCCGTGCACGGCCTCCAGGTTCGTCAGGGTGACGCCAACCATGCGCAACCGGAGTGCGCCCGGCGTTGCTGCGACAAGCCTTGGCCAAAGCGTGTCGAGCGCCGCGATGATGCGAAAGCTGTCCTGCGTGGCGGGCAATTTGATGGAACCTCGCCATTTTGCGCCACCGTCTTCGAACCTGGCGTGGAGCAGGAGCAACCGGGCGCGCACGTTCTTGCGGCGGATACGCGCCGCCGCCTTCAGCGCGAGGCGACGGGTTGTGAGTCGCGCAGCTTCTGATCCTCGGGCCTTGGGTGCCAAAACGTGGCTATGCCCGACGCTGCGCATCTCCGATCGCTTTTCGGGAAGGTCAATGCCATGCAAAAGATACCATAGCCGGTCGCCATCAGTACCGCCCCATGCCGATCCGGCGTTCCGTGGTTGGCGCGCGCAAAGTTGTTCGATGTCGTTGACACCGGCCTTGGCCAGACGCGCCTTCATCTTTGTGCCAATTCCAGCGATATCCATCAGTTCCAGCCCGAACAGGCGTTGCGGCAGCAGTTCCGCGTCGAGAACGACCAGACCGTCCGGCTTCATCATGTCGGACGCGAGCTTTGCGAGCAGTCGGTTCGGCGCGACGCCGATAGAGCACCGGAGCCAGTCGCCGACGTTCGCGCGAATGCCCGCCTTGATGCGCGACGAAAGTGCTCGCACGGAAATGTCCGAGTTCTCGTTGTCGAGCAAACGACAGGCGACTTCATCAATTGAACACACCTTGGTCACGGGAATATGTTCTTCGATCTCGGCCACGATGCGATCGTGATAGTCCACGTAAAGTTCGTGGCGCGGCGAAACGATGACGAGGTCCGGACACTTGCGACGTGCTTCCCAGACGGGGGTTCCAGTCGAAATGCCGTAAGCCTTGGCTTCGTAGGAGGCCGCGATGGCCACGGTCGTCTCGACGCCTCCCGGCGCAAC
Source organism: Sphingomonas sp. (assembly GCA_031372155.1). Taxonomy (GTDB): domain Bacteria; phylum Pseudomonadota; class Alphaproteobacteria; order Sphingomonadales; family Sphingomonadaceae; genus Sphingomonas_O. Next base: position 5,726 of record JANMKS010000326.1, on the reverse strand, counting down.
GATCACCGGCCGTCCCCGCAGTGCCGGGTTTTCCTGCTGCTCGACGCTTGCAAAATATGCGTTGAGGTCCAGGAAAAGCCAGCGGAGCGGACGCGGGGGCAACACGGGCGACTCGACTGGCATAACGGGAACATAACACGAACTTTTGCGATTGCGATGCCCGGTGCAACGTAGCCGCCAATGCTTCGTTCATCGTTTAACCGGGAGACAATCGATGCATCGCAGCCACATAGTTCTGTCAGCCATACTGCTCGCCGCCTGCACACAATCGCCCGAGCAAAAACAGGCAGCTGAGGTCGAGCAGCGGGCCGACGAGCAGGCGGATGTTCTCAAGCGCGACGCAAGCGTGCGCGCCGGAATGCTCGAAAATCAGGCGGGTGCGCTTGCGAATGAAGCAGACCGCGCGGGAGGGTTTGAGGGACAAAAGCTAGACACGCGCGCAGACGCGCTGAAACAGGAGGCCCGGATCGTCGAGCAGCAGGGCGCTGCACGCGCCGACGCTGTAGAGTCGCAGGGTGAGGCCACCGCGAAGGCCATCCGCAGCCGCTAAAGCGTTGCAGTGGGACGGCGCGCGCGCCTATCTGACGTGCATGACCATCGTTTCAAACCCGCTCGCGCTCATTGGCAATACGCCGCTGGTCTTGTTGGCAGGGCCCTCGGCAGCGACCGGATGCCGGATTTTGGGCAAATGCGAGTTCGCCAATCCGGGCGCTTCGGTGAAGGACCGTGCGGCGTTGTACATCGTCGAAGATGCGGAAAATACCGGGGCGCTGACGCCTGGCGGTACGATCGTCGAGGGGACAGCGGGCAACACCGGCATCGGACTCGCGCTCGTAGCCAACGCAAAGGGGTACAAGACGATTATCGTCATGCCCGAGACGCAGAGCCGCGAGAAGATGGACACCTTGCGTGCCTTGGGTGCCGAGCTGGTACTCGTCCCCGCGGCCCCGTTCTCGAACGCGGGGCACTTCGTACACACATCGCGTCGCATCGCCGAAGAGACCAAAGGCGCAGTCTGGGCCAATCAGTTCGACAACATTGCGAATCGACGCGCGCACATTTGCGGGACGGCTGAAGAAATCTGGGCGCAGACCGCCGGAAATATTGACGGCTTTGTGTGCGCCGTCGGTACGGGCGGCACGATCGCCGGCGTCGGGCTGGGACTGAAGGCCAAGAACGAATCGGTCACGATCGCGCTCGCCGACCCCCATGGTGCCGCGCTCTATAATTATTATGCTCACGGCGAGCTGAAGGCTGAAGGCAGCTCGGTTGCGGAGGGCATCGGTCAGGGGCGAATCACCGGCAACCTGGAGGGAGCGCCCATCGACCGCCAATATCGGATATCGGACGAGGAGGGACTTTTACAAGTTGCCGCGCTCCTTCGTGACGAAGGATTGTGCCTCGGCCTTTCGTCCGGAATCAACGTTGCGGGTGCGATCCGCCTCGCGAGGGATTTGGGCCCTGGCAAGACGATCGTCACGATTCTTTGTGATTCCGGATTTCGTTACCTGTCCACGATGTACAACGCCGATTGGTTGAAATCGAAGGGCTTGCCGGTGTTCCCTTGGCTCGCAACCGCTTAGCCACTATATCCGACGTATGGTCAGCGAGCTATCGGATCATCCACCAACGGCCGGAGATGTGCGGGAACGGATGCAACGCGTCCGTGTCGGCGTGACAGGGCTGGCCGCGGTCGTTCTTGTCGTCGCCCTGGCCACTGCAATCGCCAGCGGCGTCAAACGAAGTGCGAATGACAACGCAAGGGTGGATGTGCCCAGCGTCGTGGCGACAATCGAGCCTGCCAATGCTACCGATGCGGCAACCGAGCCGCTGGCTCAGCTGGGCGTCGCGCCCGACGCGAAGGAAGTCTCGGTACCGCTCGCCAAGGCACGCTGACTTCGATTCCTGTCCTCGTACATCGCTGCATCCCGACAACGGCCAAGGAGTGCCGCTAGTGCAGGAACATAGCACGAACGTCGCTTCCTTTGCAATGTTTTCCCCATTTCTCCCGTCAAAAACCGTTGTGAACCGCGTATTCCCCTGATACGCCTTCGTTCCGACAAGAGGCGGGGCATCTCGACGCGATTCTTTTTCAATCGCCGGATCGATAGCGATTCGGCGCGTTGTGATGCCTTGTCTCAGTGTTTGCGAAGGCGAGGCATTGGGCGAACGGGGACTGTTCAGAGGGCACGGGATGCAGGCGATCGACGGCAAGGGCCGCGTCGCCGTACCCGCACCGCTGCGCGCGGTAATCGAGCGCAATTCCGGCGACCGGGTACTTTTGCTTGGCAAGCACGCCGACGACCCCTGCCTGACAGGCGCGGATACCGGCTACTCACAGGTCGACTATGCCCGGATGCAGCGCGACGAGACCCGTGCGCTCGATGCGGGTCGCGAGATCGACCGGAGCAACAACGCGCGGCTTGCATTCGGCGTCACTGAGGAACTGCCCTTCGACAGTTCGGGACGTTTCATCCTCCCCGCCTTTTATCGGGAGAAGGGGCAGCTGAAAGACCTGGCGTTCTTCATTGGCACCGGGGAGCGCTTCGAGATCTGGAATCCGCAGGTTTTAATCGATGCTCCGGGCATTCACGCCGATGTGAAGGATATCGCCGCCTATTATCTGAACGCGCGGGCGATCGCATGACGGCGGCGCACATCCCGGTCTTGCTGGACGAAGTCCTGAATGCTCTCGCCATCGTGCCCGGGGAGCGTCACATCGACGGCACACTGGGTGCGGGCGGCTACTCGCGCGCAATGCTCGACGCCGGAGCCGAGGTCGTTGCCTTTGATCGCGATCCTGACGCGATTGCAGCGGCGGCCGCGCACGACCGGCTTACTCTTGTCGAGGACCGCTTCTCGCGCCTCGACCGGGCATCCCCAGCCGATGGTGTCGTCCTCGACATCGGTGTGTCCTCAATGCAACTCGACCAGGCGTCGCGCGGCTTTTCATTTCAGGCCGATGGTCCGCTCGATATGCGAATGGAGCAGGCGGGGCCAAGTGCGGCCGATTTCGTCAATACTGCCGATGAGGGCGAAATCGCCGATGTCATTTTTGCGTTGGGTGACGAACCGAAGTCGCGGCGAATCGCACGCGCCATCGTTGCCGCCCGCCCGCTCGTTACGACGGGGCAACTCGCCAATGTCGTGCGTCGTGCTCTGGGCCATAAGCCGCACGAGAAAAAGGATCCTGCGACGCGAACCTTTCAGGCAATCCGCATGCACATCAATCGCGAACTCGGCGAGCTTGAGGACGGCCTTGATGCCGCCGAGCGTGCTTTGAAACCAGGAGGCCGACTCGCGGTCGTCACCTTTCACAGTCTCGAGGATCGGCTGGTGAAAACCTTCTTGCGCCGTCGTTCCGGAAACGAACCGGGCGCGTCGCGGCATCTGCCGATGCGCGTTGACGGGCCAAAGCCGACATTCGCCGAGGTCTCGAAGCCGGTACGCCCATCGGACGAAGAAATCGCCCGCAATCCGCGCGCGCGTTCCGCCACGCTGCGCTTCGCACACCGCACGACCGCTCCCGCGTGGACATTCTCGAAGGAAATTGACTCATGATCGCACATCGGTTCCGCGCCGTCGGCTGGGTCGCTGTCGTGGCGTCCGCCGCGACCGGACTGTATCTTGTATCGCTTCAAGTCGCCGCAGAGCGCGGCAAGCTGGAAGCGGTCGAGCATCAGATTGTGCTGGCGCAACGCGACATGCGCCAGCTTCAGACCGAACTCGGCACGCGCGCGTCGATGCGTCAGCTCGAGCGATGGAACGGCGATGTCCTTGCTCTTTCGGCCCCGAAAGCCGCGCAGTTCGTGCAAAGCGGGACTCAGCTTGTGTCGCTCAACCTCGACGATACGTCGCCGAACGCGCCACCTCCCGTCATGCAGGCCGTGGCCACGCCGAAGCTGCCACAAGTCGACGAGCCCGCCATTCGCAACACGAACTATCTGAAGCCGGCCGAGGAACCGAAGGTCCAGCGGGTTGCACTGCTCGAGCCGGCGTCGCTGCGAGAGGTCAATCACATCGCGATTAGCGAGGGCCGCAAGCGTCCGTGACGACGCTTGTCGCCCAGCCTCCGCGGATCCGCGCTCAGGGCCAGCGGCAGGCGTCGCTGGTCGTTGCACATCAGCGATTGATGATGATCATGCTCCTGTTCATGGCGGGTGTAGCAATGATCGCGCTCAGGCTGTTGTGGCTCAGCGTATTTACGGATGGCAACGCGGGTTCGGGCGCTGCGGGAATGTTGGCCAAGCGTGGCGACATCGTCGATCGCAACGGAGAAGTGCTGGCCCGCACCATCGACGCATGGTCGATCGGCGTGCACGCGAACAAGCTTCTCAACGATCCCGAAGATTTGGCACCGAAGCTGGCATCGTTGATGCCCGAGCGCTCTGAAGCCGAATATCTGGCAATTCTGAAGTCCGGAGTACGCTTCACTTATTTCCGCCGTCGCGCGATGCCCGATCTCGTGGCGCAAGTGAATGCGCTGGGCGAACCGGCGATGGCCTACGCGCGGGAGCCCGAACGGCTTTACCCCCAGACAACCCTTGCCGCACATGCGCTCGGATATACCGATTTCGACGGTCGCGGCGTCACCGGCATGGAGCGTGTCCTCAATGATCGCCTGACCGATCCACGCACGCGCGGCACGCCCGTCGCACTGTCGATCGACACACGTGTTCAGGCCGCGATGGAAAGCGAGCTTTCCGCCGCGATGGTTTCACAACAGGCGAAGGGCGCGACCGGCCTTGTGCTCGACGTACACACCGGCGAACTGATCGCCATGGCGTCGCTGCCTGTATTCAACCCTAACAAGCCGGGACAGGCGATCGACGATGCGCGCCGTAACAATGTAACGCAGTCGGTCTATGAACTGGGCTCGACGTTCAAGGCGATAACTTTTGCGAACGCGATGGATACAGGCGTCATAACTTCGCTGGGCAAGCGTTACGATGCCACCGCACCGCTCGCTGTCGGCAGGTTCCATATCAAGGACGATCACCCCGCACACCGTTGGCTGAACGTGCCGGAAGCGCTGATTCATTCGTCGAACATCGTGACCGCGCGCATCGCCGACGAGCTGGGTGAAAAGCGAACCGCTTCGATGTTCCGGCGGTTGCATTTCGATACCGCTCCCGACATCGAATTGAAGGAGCGCGGTCGTCCGATCTGGCCCACGTATTGGGGGCGCTCCACCGTCATGACGATCGGCTATGGGCACGGCATGGCGGTCACGCCGCTTCACCTTGCCACGGCTTATGCGGCGCTGGTCAACGGTGGCATCTGGCGTCCGTCAACGCTGCTGAAAGTCGAGCCTGGCAAGGCGCCCAAGGGCTCGCGCGTCTTCAGCGAAGCAACGAGCCTGCGGATCCGCCAGATGTTGCGGATGGTGGTGCTCGACGGAACGGGTCGCAAGGCCGACGCCGACGGACTCCGCGTCGGCGGCAAGACGGGGACTGCTGAAAAGGCGAGCGGCGGCGGCTACGCGCATCATTCGATTGTATCGACGTTCGCAGGTGCTTTCCCGATGGACGCGCCGCGCTATGTCGTCATCGTCATGTTCGATGAGCCCAAAGGCGATGCGGAAAGTGCTGGTCTTCGTACTGCGGGTTGGGTCGCCGCCCCGGTTTTCAGCCGCGTGGTGTCACGAATCGGTCCGCTGCTCGGCATAACGCCCGATCTGAACCGCGACATCGCACATGCCGACCTCGACGCGCTGGTCTGGAAAG